>NZ_JBJJLO010000004.1:0-132336 GCF_046230915.1 Pseudomonas sp. KCJK8993 | reverse complement strand
GGTCAGGTTGCCCTCGGCGATCTCCTCGGCGGCTTCCAGGGCCTTGGCGATCGGCTGGGTGATGCTGCGGGTCAGCAGCCAGGCGAACAGCAAGGTCAGGCCGCTGGCCAGCACCAGCAGTGCCACCACCAGCTCGAAGGCGCTGTGGTACTGCCTGGCAGCCTCCTCGGCGGCGGCGGTGGAGTAGCGGGTATTGATCTGTACCAGGCGGTTGAGGGTGCTATTGATCGCCTCGGCGTTGGTCAGCAGTTGATTGTTGAGCAACGCTTGCATGGCCTCCAGCTGGCCGTTGCGCGACAGCTCGATCAACTGGCCTTCCAATTGGCGATGGCGGGTCAGCGCCTTGACGTATTCGGCGTAGGCGGCCCGCTCTTCGGGGAGGCTGATCAGGGCTTCGTAGAGCGGACGGATCTGGTCGATCTCCTGGTTGCGTTCGAGGATGGTCTCCAGCGCCTTTTGCTGGGCCTCGGGGTCGCGATTGACCAGCAGGCGGTAGGCATTGACCCGCAGGCGCAGGCTCAACTGGGTGAAGTCATCGACGCTCTTGATGCTGGGGAGGGTGTCCTGGGTGATCAGCTCGGTGGCCGCGTGGATCTTGCCCATCCGGTTCAGCGCAAAGACACCGAGAAACAGCATCAGGCAGCCGATCAGGGCGAATCCGAGGAAAGCTCGCGGGGCGATGTTCATGGTGCGCAGGGACATTGTTTTCACCTGTGTGAAGCGCGACTGGCGCTTTGAGAAATGGATAAGCACCTGGGCTATCGCATGGAGAAAATGCTTCTTGAACCGCCAAAAGCGGTTTCAGAAATTTCCATTGGCTCGCCCGATTTTTCGAGAAAAGTCCTAGCGTCCGACCGGGGGCAGGAACCCCAGGGGAGAATGGCAGTCTCTAGCAGCTCTCGCGGAAGGGTCATCGCCAGTAAAATCAAGGCCTTGCGCCTGGATAACCCTGGCATCCAGGGTGACTTTTCTTTATCGTACGCGCCCTTTGCAAAAAGCCCGGAAGATCAAAATGTTGGAAGCATCCCTCAGCCAATTGGAACAGCTTGTCAGCGACCTGGTGGTACAGAACCAGGAACTGCTCGGCACGAACGAAACCCTCAAGGCACAACTGGCCCAGGCCAAGGATGAGAACGAAAGCCTGCAACTGAACCTGATGGAGCAGGAAGAGAAGCACGGTGCCACCGCTGCCCGCATCCAGGCCCTGGTTGAGCGCGTCACTGCGAGCCCGGCCAACCCATGAGACATCACAGCGATGGGGTGAGAGTGGTCACGATCCTCGGCGAGGACTATTCGCTCAAGGCGCCGGCCGGGCAGGAACAGGTCCTGATGGATGCGGTGCAGATGCTCCAGGCCACCCTGGCCGATACCAAGAAAAAATTCCCGACCCTGATCGGCGAGCGCCTGCTGGTGCTGGCGGCGATGAACCTGTGCTCCCAGCAACTGGAAATGCAGAAGCGTCACGAACAAGAACTCGAGCGCTACCAGGAACAGGTGAGCGCCACGGTCGACGTGATCGCCAAGACCATCCAGCAGAACTGACACCGCCGAGCCGCCTCAGCCCGTAGCGGCTGGAATCACGCAAAGGCCCCGACACGCTTGCCGGGGCCCGTGGCGCTCAGAACCACTCGTCGCGCATGGCCAGGCAAGTGTCGTCCCGGGCTTCCAGGAGCCTCAGTTCATGCTCGCAGCCGGGCACTTCCCAGGTCAGGAAATAGCGCGCAGCCTGCCGCTTGCCCAGGTAGAAATCCCGATCCGCCGCCTCTCCCCGGGCCAGGCCTTCCTCGGCGCGGATCGCCTGCTCCAGCCAGCGCCAGCCAATCACCGCATGGCCGAAGGCTTTCAGGTAGAGCGCCGAGTTGGCCAGGGTTGCGGTGACCTTGCCAATGGCCAGGTCGCCCAGTAGGCCCAGGGTCACGGTTTGCAGGCGCGCCACCAGTTGCTCCAGGGGCTGGCGCAGGGCGTCCAGGCTGGAATGGGCCTGGGCGCGGCCGCAGGTCTCGATGATCAGGCGGATCAGGCGCTTGAGCCCGGCGCCGCCATTCTGTGCCAGCTTGCGTCCCAGCAGGTCCAGGGACTGGATGCCGTGGGTGCCCTCGTGGATCGGGTTCAGGCGGTTGTCGCGGTAGTACTGCTCCACCGGATACTCGCGGGTGTAGCCATGGCCGCCGAGGATCTGGATCGCCAGTTCGTTGGCCTTGAGGCAGAACTCTGAAGGCCAGGACTTGACGATCGGGGTCAGCAGGTCCAGCAACTCGTGGGCCTGCTGGCGTCCGGCCTCATCGTCCAGGGTGGTGGTGTCGTCGAATAACCGGGCCGCGTACAGGCCCAGGTCGAATGCGCCTTCGACATAGGCCTTCTGGGCCAGCAGCATCCGGCGCACGTCGGCGTGCTGGATGATCGCCACCTGGGGCGCGCTCGGGTCCTTGCCATCTGGCAGGCGTCCCTGCGGGCGTTCACGAGCGTATTCCAGGGAGTACAGGTAGCCGGCATAGCCGAGCATCACCGCGCCCATGCCGACGCCGATGCGCGCCTCGTTCATCATTTGGAACATGTAGGACAGGCCAGCATGGGGCTTGCCCACCAGATAGCCGACACACTCGCCGTTATCGCCGAAGTTCAGCGCAGTCGAAGTGGTGCCGCGATAGCCCATCTTGTGGAACAGGCCGGCCAGCAGCACGTCGTTGCGCTGGCCCAGGGAGCCATCGGCGTTGACCAGGAACTTGGGCACGATGAACAGCGAGATGCCCTTCACCCCGGGCGGTGCATCCGGCAGCTTGGCCAGCACCATGTGCACGATGTTCTGCGCCAGCGAGTGGTCGCCACCGGAGATGAAGATCTTGTTGCCCTTGATCCGGTAGCTGCCGTCGCCGGCCGGTTCGGCGCGGGTGCGGATATCCGCCAGCGAGGAGCCGGCGTGGGGTTCGGTCAGGGCCATGGTGCCGAAGAAGCGACCGTCGATCATCGGCTGCAAAAAGCGCTGTTTCTGCTCCTGGCTACCGAAGCTCTCGATCAGGTTGGCTGCGCCCATGGTCAGGAAGGGGTAGGCGGAGCTGCCGACGTTGGCCGCCTGGAAGTGGGCGAAGCAGGCTTGGGACAGCAGGGTCGGCAGTTGCATGCCGCCGGCCTCGAAGTCGCGGGTAGCATTGAGGAAGCCGGCCTCGAGAAAGGCGTCCACCGCCGGCTTCACTTCGGGGATCAATACCGCCTGGCCGTTTTCATAACGCGGTTCGTGCTCGTCGCCCTTGCGGTTGTGCGGGGCGAAGTACTTCTCGGCGATGCTGCGGGCGGTACCCAGGGCGGCGTCGAAGGTTTCGCGATTGTGTTCGGCAAACCGTTCGCGCTGGGTCAGGCCCTCGGCATCGAGCACCTCATACAGTTCAAAAGCCAGATTGCGGGAACTGAGCAAGGTCTCGGACATGGCGGCTTACCTGTTGATTGAGGAAATGAGCCGAGTCTAGACCTGTGAATGAAGGTCGGATAGGAAGATTGATAGGCGTGATGAAGCAGGAGAAACCAAGCGGCAAGCGGCAAGCGGCAAGTTGCAAGCCAGAGCCAGAAGCAAAAACGGCAAGCAAAGGCCGTTGCCCCTGCTTGCCGCTTGTAGCTTGCCGCTGCTTTTAACCGATGGTCATCAGGCTGGCGTTGCCGCCGGCCGCCGCGGTGTTGACGCTCAGGGCGCGTTCGATCACCAGGCGTTCCAGGGCGACCGCGGTTTCGCCCTGGGACAGGCCCTGGACGCCGACGATGGCACCGGCGCGCTGGGCCACCTGCTGGCAGACGCCGCGCAGCTGGTCGGAGTCGCCGTGGTGCAGGACCGCGTCGAACACGGCCTCATCCTTGGTCCAGTCGGCCACGCGCTTGATGCGGACCTGGACTTCCCGGGGCAGGCGGCCGAACAGGGCCTTGGACACGGCGTTTTCCGGCCAGACCGCCGAACCGCCGACGGCCAGTACCGCCGCCAGTTGCGTCAGCAGGTCGCCTTCGATTTCCGCCAGGCACAGCACGTGCTCGCGGGGCAGGATGGCGTAGCTGTTGCGCTCGCCGGTCGGGCCGGCCAGCTGCCGGGTGATCCCGCTCTGCGACTGCCCGGCGAACTGTTTGCACAGGGCCGAGAGTTCCGCCAGCTTGGCGCTGTCGGCCCAGGCTTGCAGGGCCGACAGCGGCTTGAGCAGCGACTCGCGCAGGCGCAGGTCCGGGGCGCTGATGGCGTCGGCACGGACGAAGGACTGCTCGATGGCGTCCACCGGACGGGTCGACAGCAGGCGGTACAGGTACAGCGGGCCGCCGGCTTTCGGGCCGGTGCCCGACAGGCCTTCGCCACCGAATGGCTGCACGCCGACCACGGCACCGACGATGTTGCGGTTGACGTACATGTTGCCGGCGTTGACGTTGTCCACCACCTTGGCGATGGTCTCGTCGATCCGGGTATGCACGCCCAGGGTCAGGCCGTAGCCGGAAGCGTTGATCTGGGCGATCAGCTGGTCGATGTCCTTGCGCTTGTAGCGCACCACGTGCAGCACCGGGCCGAAGATCTCGCGCTGCAGTTCGTCGAAGCTTTCCAGCTCGATCAGGGTCGGCATGACGAAGGTGCCGCGCTTGATTTCCTCGCCTTCGGCAATGGCCACCTGATACACGGTACGGCCTTTGTCGCGCATGCCCTGGATGTGTTTCTCGATCCCGGCCTTGGCCTCGGCGTCGATCACCGGGCCGATGTCCACGGCCAGGCGCTCGGGGTTGCCAAGGCGGCTTTCGGCCATGGCGCCCTTGAGCATCTCGATCACGCGGTCGGCGGAGTCTTCCTGCAGGCACAGTACGCGCAGGGCCGAGCAACGCTGGCCGGCACTGTCGAAGGCCGAGGACACCACGTCGATCACCACCTGCTCGGTCAGGGCCGAGGAATCGACGATCATCGCGTTCTGGCCACCGGTCTCGGCGATCAGCGGGATAGGCCGGCCCTGGTTGTCCAGGCGTCCGGCGATGTTGCGTTGCAGCAGGCGGGCGACTTCGGTGGAGCCGGTGAACATCACGCCCTTGACCCGCTCGTCGCCGACCAGGCCGGCGCCGACGGTCTCGCCACGGCCTGGCAGCAGTTGCAGCACGCCTTCGGGGATACCGGCTTCCAGCATCAGGCGCACGGCCTGGGCGGCCACCAGCGGGGTCTGCTCGGCAGGCTTGGCCAGTACCGGGTTGCCGGCGGCCAGGGCTGCGGCCACCTGGCCGGAGAAGATCGCCAGCGGGAAGTTCCACGGGCTGATGCACACCACCGGGCCCAGCGGGCGGTGGGCGTCGTTGCTGAAATCGTTGCGGGCCTGCACCGCGTAGTAGCGCAGGAAGTCCACGGCCTCGCGCACTTCGGCGATGGCGTTGGCGAAGGTCTTGCCGGCCTCGCGGACCAGCAGGCCCATCAGCGGCTGGATCTCGCCTTCCATCAGGTCGGCGGCGCGTTCCAGGATCGCCGCGCGTTCGGCCGGCGGGGTTGCCTGCCAGATCGGTGCGGCATTGAGGGCGCATTGGACGGCGTTGTCGACGTCGGCGACGGTGGCTTCCTGGACGTGGCCCACCACGTCGCGGTGGTCGGACGGGTTGAGCACTGGGGTCGCGGGCTCGTCGCTGGCCGGGCAGCCGAGCATCGGCGCGGCCTTCCAGTCGTTATGGGCAGTGGCCAGCAGGGCGCAGGACAGCGACGCCAGGCGATGCTCGTTGGCCATGTCGATGCCGGCCGAGTTGGCGCGGTCGGTGCCGTACAGGTCGCGCGGCAGCGGGATGCGCGGGTGCGGCAGGCCGACGCCGCCTTCCAGGGTGGCCATCTGCTCGATCTGGCTGACCGGGTCGGCCACCAGTTCCTGGATCGAGATCGACTGGTCGGCGATACGGTTGACGAACGAGGTGTTGGCGCCGTTTTCCAGCAGGCGGCGGACCAGGTAGGCCAGCAGGGTCTCGTGGGTGCCCACCGGAGCGTAGACGCGGCATGGGCGGTTCAGCTTGCCGTCGGCGACCTTGCCCACCACTTGTTCGTACAGCGGCTCACCCATGCCGTGCAGGCACTGGAACTCGTACTGGCCGGGGTAGTAGTTCTGGCCGGCGATATGGTAGATCGCGGACAGGGTATGGGCGTTGTGCGTGGCGAATTGCGGGTAGATGACTTCCGGCACCGACAGCAGCTTGCGCGCGCAAGCGATGTAGGAGACGTCGGTGTACACCTTGCGGGTGTAGACCGGGTAGCCTTCCAGGCCCTCGACCTGGGCGCGCTTGATCTCGCTGTCCCAGTAGGCGCCCTTCACCAGGCGGATCATCAGGCGGTGGCGGCTGCGGCGCGCCAGGTCGATGACGTAGTCGATCACGTACGGGCAGCGCTTCTGGTAAGCCTGGATCACGAAGCCGATACCGTTCCAGCCGGCCAGTTGCGGCTCGAAGCACAGGCGCTCGAGCAGGTCCAGGGACAGCTCCAGGCGGTCGGCTTCCTCGGCGTCGATGTTCAGGCCGATGTCGTACTGCTTGGCCAGCAGGGTCAGGGACAGCAGGCGTGGGTACAGCTCTTCCATCACGCGCTCGTACTGGGCACGGCTATAGCGCGGGTGCAGGGCCGAGAGCTTGATCGAGATGCCCGGGCCTTCGTAGATGCCGCGACCGTGGGAGGCTTTGCCGATCGAGTGGATGGCCTGCTCGTAGGACGCCAGGTATTTCTGCGCGTCGTGCTCGGTCAGTGCCGCTTCACCGAGCATGTCGTAGGAGTAGCGGAAGCCCTTGGCTTCGAACTTGCTGGCGTTGGCCAGGGCTTCGGCGATGGTCTCGCCGGTGACGAACTGCTCGCCCATCAGGCGCATGGCCATGTCCACGCCCTTGCGGATCATCGGCTCGCCGCTCTTGCCGATGATGCGGCTCAGGGAGGAGGTCAGGCCCGCTTCGTTGTGGGTCGACACCAGCTTGCCGGTGAGCAGCAGGCCCCAGGTGGCGGCGTTGACGAACAGCGACGGGCTGTTGCCCAGGTGCGGCTGCCAGTTGCCGGTGCTGATCTTGTCGCGGATCAGCGCGTCGCGGGTGCCCTTGTCGGGGATGCGCAGCAGGGCCTCGGCCAGGCACATCAGCGCCACGCCTTCCTGGGACGACAGGGAAAACTCCTGCAGCAGGCCCTGGACGATGCCGGCCCGGCCGCCGGCGCTCTTCTGGTTGCGCAGTTTTTCGGCGATGGAGGCGGCCAGCTTGTTGGCGGCCTCGGCGGTGGTGGCCGGCAGGCGCGCCTGCTCCAGCAGCATCGGCACTACCTCCGGCTCTGGCCGGCGATAGGCCGCGGTGATGGAGGCGCGCAGTACCGATTGCGGCAGGATGCTCTCGGCGAATTCGAGGAAGCATTGGTGAGCATGGTCGGTGATCACTTCGCCGGCGTCGTCGCCGTCGCGAGCGATGGCGTTGCTCAGCTCGGTCAGGGTTGCACCACCCTCGAGTTTCTCCAGGTAATTGAAGATCGCCTGCTTGATCAGCCAGTGCGGAGTCCGATCAATCGAGGCCGCGGCCGCCTTGAGACGTTCGCGGGTAGGGTCGTCGAGTTTGACCCCAAGGGTGGTGGTAGCCATATTTTTATCCTCATGTTTGCCACGCGAGTGTGGCATCAGCTGGCGGCAAGATTATCCGCGAGCCGAAGCAGGTGCAACCGGGTGCAACCCATTTTTACCGGGAAAAAACCGCAGCTTGTCAGGAATAAAATTCCGCTACACAAAGTAGGGAGTCGATCTGGTGCATTCGCTTCTGAAAAAGATTTTCCTTGCTCCCAAAAGGAGCAAAAACGTCAACAACCGCTGATTTATCGACAAGGTGCAACTGATTCACGTCAAATCGGTTGCACCTTATTCATTTTGTTGCATAGGATTCGCGCCCAAGGTGCAACCGTCTTCGCGACCGGGGCATCGGCTGGTGGCTTTCCTGGGGAAACATCAGTCATAAATGCGCGGCACGCCTGAACGTTTCCCAAGCAACCTCGTTTGGTGGCGTGGGGCAGTGACCGCCGCACCATAAAAACAAAGCCAGGGCGTTATTCATGAGTGCAAGCAATCCAACCCTGATCACGTTCGTGATCTACATCGCGGCAATGGTGCTGATCGGCTTCATGGCCTATCGCTCCACCAACAACCTTTCCGACTACATTCTTGGTGGCCGCAGCCTGGGTAGCGTGGTGACCGCGCTTTCCGCCGGCGCTTCCGACATGAGTGGCTGGTTGCTGATGGGCCTGCCGGGCGCCATCTACATGTCCGGCCTGTCCGAGAGCTGGATCGCCATCGGCCTGATCGCCGGTGCCTACCTGAACTGGCTATTCGTGGCCGGTCGCCTGCGGGTACAGACCGAGCACAACGGTGACGCGCTGACCCTGCCGGACTACTTCTCCAGCCGTTTCGAAGACAAGAGCGGCCTGCTGCGGATCATCTCCGCGGTGGTGATCCTGGTGTTCTTCACCATCTACTGCGCTTCCGGCATCGTCGCCGGCGCCCGCCTGTTCGAAAGCACCTTCGGCATGTCCTACGAGACCGCGCTGTGGGCCGGTGCGGCGGCCACCATCGCCTACACCTTCGTCGGCGGCTTCCTGGCGGTGAGCTGGACCGACACCGTGCAAGCCACGCTGATGATCTTCGCCCTGATCCTCACGCCGATCATCGTGCTGCTGGCCACCGGTGGCGTCGACACCACCTTCCTGGCCATCGAGGCCAAGGACCCCACCAGCTTCGACATGCTCAAGAACACCACCTTCATCGGCATCGTCTCGCTGATGGGCTGGGGCCTGGGCTACTTCGGCCAACCGCACATCCTGGCGCGCTTCATGGCCGCCGATTCGGTCAAGTCGATCGCCAACGCCCGTCGCATCTCCATGACCTGGATGATCCTGTGCCTGGGCGGCACCGTGGCCGTGGGCTTCTTCGGCATCGCCTACTTCTCGGCGCATCCCGACGTGGCCGGTCCTGTGACCGAGAACCCTGAGCGGGTGTTCATCGAACTGGCCAAGCTGCTGTTCAACCCATGGATCGCCGGTGTGCTGCTGTCGGCCATCCTGGCGGCGGTCATGAGTACCCTGAGCTGCCAGCTGCTGGTGTGCTCCAGCGCCCTGACCGAAGACTTCTACAAGGCGTTCCTGCGCAAGGGCGCGTCCCAGCTGGAACTGGTCTGGGTCGGCCGGGCCATGGTGCTGGTGGTGGCGCTGGTCGCCATCGCCATGGCCGCCAACCCGGAAAACCGCGTACTGGGCCTGGTGAGCTATGCCTGGGCCGGTTTCGGCGCGGCCTTCGGTCCTGTGGTGCTGATCTCGGTCCTGTGGAAAGGCATGACCCGCAACGGCGCACTGGCTGGGATCGTGGTCGGTGCCGTGACCGTGATCCTGTGGAAGCACTTCGCCCTGCTGGGCCTGTACGAAATCATCCCGGGCTTCATCTTCGCCAGCCTGGCGATCGTCCTGGTGAGCAAGCTGGGCGCACCGAGTGCCGGCATGGTCCAGCGCTTCGAAGCCGCCGAGAAGGATTTCAAGCTCAACCACTGAGTGCCTGATCCGGCCCCTGTCTTTTCGGGGACACAATGAAAACGGCCCGCTGCGGTGACGCAGCGGGCCGTTTTTTTCGCCTTCTGAAGCCGCAGCAGGCTGCGAGCGAACGTAGAGAAGGGTGGCCGTGGCGGGCGCGGCTCAGTGCAGCTCAGCGTCGGGCTGGTTGAGGAAGATCAGCACGCCGAGGATCGCCATGTAGAACTTGAACGCCGCTTCCTGGCCGTTCCAGGTGGCGGACTGCCACATCATGAACCACTCCCCGCCCACCACCATGAAACCGAAGAACCAGACGCAGAAACCCAGGCAGAAGCCGGCGATGGCCCAATGCTTGGCGCGATTGAAGTCGCAGGCAGCGCCGTGGCGTGCACGCCACAGGCGGGCGCCGCCGAGCACCAGCAGCACGCCGGTCGCGGCTTCGCCGGCGATGATCAGCCAGTAGCCGGCATTCCACAGCAGCGGCTGGGTGATGGCCCGGCCGGTAGCGCTGTTGCCCGCAAAGACGCTGTCCATGCTCAGCACGTGCTGGACGAAGGCGAAGTTGGAACCGTAGTCGCTGATGTTGTTGTAGGCCACCAGCAGGGCGAAGGCGGCGACCGCTAGGGTCATGGTGATCTTTACGTAGCGCACGAGCATGTCAGGGTCCTTTGATAGGGAAACGATCCTTGGGGGGAGGGGGATCCTGGGAGGGTATGGCGAGGGCAGCTTAGTGGCGCGGGGAAAGAGGAGCAAGGGCCCCGCCGGTGCGGGCGGGGCCGGTTTGGATCAGGCTTGGCGCAGGGCCTGGTCCAGGTCTTCGAGCAGGTCCTCGATGGCTTCGATACCCACCGAGAGGCGGATCATCTCCGGCTTGACCCCGGCCTTGGCCTGTTCCTGTTCGTTCATCTGCCGGTGGGTGGTGGAGGCCGGGTGGCAGGCCAGGGACTTGGCGTCGCCGATGTTCACCAGGCGCTTGAAGATCTGCAGCGCATCGTAGAAACGTACGCCCGCCTCGTAGCCGCCCTTGAGGCCGAAGGAGAGGATCGCCGACGGCTTGCCCTGCATGTATTTGCGCGCCAGTTCGTGGTGCGGATGGTCCTCCAGGCCCGCATAGCTGACCCAGGCCACCAGCGGGTGGGCCTTGAGGAACTGCGCCACCTTGAGGGCGTTGTCGGTATGGCGCTCCATGCGCAGGGCCAGGGTCTCCAGGCCTTGCAGCAACAGGAAGGCATTCATGGGCGCCAGGGCCGCGCCGGTGTTGCGCAGCGGCACGGTGCGGGCCCGGGCGACGAAGGCCGCCGGGCCGAACTTCTCGGTGTAGACCACGCCGTGATAGGCCGGCTCGGGGGTATTGAGGCTGGCGAACTTCCGTGGGTGCTCGGCCCAGGGGAAGTTGCCACTGTCGACGATCACGCCGCCCAGGGCGTTGCCATGGCCACCCACGTACTTGGTCACCGAATGCACGACGATGTCGGCGCCGAACTGGATCGGCTTGCACAGGATCGGCGTGGCCACGGTGTTGTCCACCATCAGCGGCACGCCCCGGGCGTGGGCGACCTGGGCCAGGCCTTCGATATCGACGATGTTGCCCGCCGGGTTGCCGATGCTCTCGCAGTACACCGCCTTGGTGTTGTCGTCGATCAGTTCGGCGATGGCCTCGGGGGAGTCGTCGCGGGCGAAGCGCACTTCGACGCCGAAGCTGGGCAGCAGGTGGGCGAACAGGGTATAGGTGCCGCCGTACAGTTGCGGGGTGGAGACGATGTTGTCGCCGGCCTGGGTCAGGGTCTGGATGGCGTAGTGGATCGCGGCGCTACCGGCCGATACCGCCAGCGCCGCGACCCCGCCTTCCAGGGCGGCGATGCGTTGTTCCAGCACATCGTTGGTGGGATTCATGATCCGGGTATAGATGTTGCCCGGCACATCGAGGTTGAACAGGTCGGCACCGTGCTGGGCGTTGTCGAACTCGAAGGCGACGTTCTGGTAGATGGGCACGGCCACGGCCTTGGTGGCGGGGTCCGACTTGAATCCATGGTGCAGCGCAATCGTTGCGTCTTTCATAAATTCTCAACTCAGTAGCAGTCCATTAATGAGCACAGCCAGGCAGGGTCGTGCCCGTACAGCAGTCAGTGGTCCCTTGTGTCTGAGTCGCCAGCAACCGCTTGGTGCACTGCCGCTTGGTCGCGGCAGGCGGGTCAGTGTCCATCAGGCGTGGCGGATGGGCAAGCTGGCGCGCCGTGCTGGGCGAATGCGATGGCCTGTCCTGACGCGGTCCTTGGCACAGGGTAAACTTGCGCTCCTGCGCAGGAGCAACCATGAACTATCGTCACGCCTTCCATGCCGGCAATCACGCCGACGTCTTCAAACACCTGACCCTGACCCGCCTCATCGCCCTGATGTCGCGCAAGGAGCAGCCGTTCGCCTATATCGACAGTCATGCCGGTATCGGCCTGTACGACCTCAAGGGCGACCAGGCGACACGCACCGGCGAGTACCTGGAGGGCATCGCCCGGCTGTGGGGCGCGGACGACCTGCCGGAGCTGACCGCCGACTACATGCGCGTGCTGCGCCGGCTGAACCCGGATGGCGAGCTGCGCTACTACCCCGGTTCCCCGGAGCTGGCCCGGCGCCTGATGCGCAACCAGGACCGGGCGCTGCTCAACGAGAAGCATCCCGAGGATGGCCTGCTGCTCAAGGACAACATGAAGGGCGACCGGCGAGTGGCGGTACACCTGGGCGAGGGCTGGCATGTGGCCCGGGCGCTGCTGCCGGTGGCGGAGAAGCGGGCGGTGATGTTGATCGACCCGCCGTTCGAGCAGCTCGACGAGATGCAGCGTTGCGCCGCGTCGATGAAGGAAGCCATCGGTCGCATGCGCCAGACCGTGGCGGCCATCTGGTATCCGGTCAAGGACCAGCGCGCCCTGCGCCGTTTCTACCAGGACCTGGCCGGCACTGGCGCGCCGAAGCTGCTGCGGGTGGAATTGCTGGTGCATCCGCTGGACACGCCCAACAGCCTCAACGGTTCGGGCCTGGCCATCGCCAACCCGCCGTGGGGCCTGGAGGAGGAACTGCGTGAGCTGCTGCCCTGGCTGTCGCAAAAGCTCGGCCAGACCCAGGGCGGCTGGCAGATGGACTGGCTGATCGCGGAATAACAGCCACGAGCTATAAGCGGCAAGCGGCAAGCGGCAAGCGGCAAGCGGCAAGCCGACGGCGAACCACTTGCCGCTTGAGGCTTGCAGCTGCTTTAGATCGGGCAGGTCACCCCGGTACCGCCGATACCGCAATAACCTTCCGGATTCTTCGCCAGGTACTGCTGGTGATAAGCCTCGGCGAAGTAGACGGTCGGCGCCTCTTCGATCTCGGTGGTGATGGTGCCCAGGCCTGCCTTGGTCAGCTCGGCCTGGAATACCTCCTTGCTGTGCAGCGCCTGCTGCAGCTGGGTCGGGTTGGTGGTGTAGATCACCGAGCGGTACTGGGTGCCGATATCGTTGCCCTGGCGCATGCCCTGGGTCGGGTTGTGCAGTTCCCAGAACATCGCCAGCAGTTCTTTGTAGCTGACCTTGGCCTTGTCATACACCACCAGCACCACTTCGGTGTGGCCGGTTAAGCCCGAGCAGACCTCTTCATATGTCGGGTTCGGCGTGAAGCCGCCGGCGTAACCGACCACGGTGCTGACCACGCCCTCGCGCTGCCAGAAGCGACGTTCGGCGCCCCAGAAACAGCCCAGGCCGAAGATCGCGAAGTCGACGTCCTGGAAGAACGGACCCAGCAGCGGGGTGTCTTCGAAGACAAAGTGCTTTTCAGGCAGTGTCATCGGGGTTTCGCGGCCAGGCAGAGCTTGTTCTTTGGTAGGTAGCACGTTTTTGTTCACCAGAATTTCCGAGCGCAAGACCATGTAGCAGTCCTCCAGTCAGTTGGATTGTCGTTATTCAGACCTGCAGTTTGCCCGAGTGTCGCGACGCTGTCAGGCGATTGGCCCGCGCGGATAACGCTTGAGCCTGGCGATCAGCTCGGTGCCGGGTATCGGCCGGTCGAACAGGTAGCCCTGGCCGACATCGCAGCGATGGCGGCGTAGGAAGGCCAGCTGCTCGGCGGTCTCGATGCCTTCGGCGACCACCTTGATCTTCAGGTTGTGGGCCATGGCGATCACCGCCGAGGTGATCTCCATGTCGTCCTGGTTGTCCGGGATGTCGTGAATGAAGCTGCGATCGATCTTGATGATATCGATGGGGAATTTCTTCAGATAGCTCAGGGACGAATAGCCGGTGCCGAAGTCGTCCATGGCCAGGGTCAGGCCGAGCTTCTTCAGCTGTTCGAGTTGCTGGTGGGTGTCGTCGGTGGCTTCCAGCAGCAAGCCTTCGGTCAGTTCCAGCTCCAGCAGCGAGGAGGGCAGTTGCTCCTCCTTGAGGATGCCGGCGATGGAGGCCACCAGGTCCGGGTCGGAGAACTGCTTGGGCGACAGGTTGATGGCCACGTGCAGGTTGCCCATGCCGGCGGCGGTCAGTTGCTTGCTCATGCGGCAGGCCTGGCGGGCGATCCACTTGCCGATGGGGATGATCAGCCCGGTTTCCTCTGCCACGCTGATGAACTGGTCCGGGCGGATCATGCCTTTCTCCGGATGATTCCAGCGCAGCAGCGCCTCCATGCCCAGCAGCCGGCCGCTGCGCAGGCACAGCTTGGGCTGGTAGAACACGTCCAGTTCGTTCTGGGTCAGGGCCCGGCGCAGGTTGTTCTCGACGAACAGCTTGTAGCTGGCCTCGGCGTTCAGGGCTTCGGTGAACACCTGCACCTGGTGCTTGCCGTTGGCCTTGGCCTTGTGCAGCGCCAGGCCGGCGTTGCGCATCAAGGTCTGTGGATCGCGGCCGTGCAGCGGCGCGCTGGCCAGGCCCACGGAGCCGGTGACGCTGATCAACTGGTTGTCGACGAACATCGGCTTGTCCAGGGTCATCAGCAACTGGCTGGCGATCTGTTGGCCGGCTTCCAGGTCGGTGTTGTCCAGCAGCACGGCGAACTCATTGCTGGCGAAGCGCGCCAGGCTGCCGCTGGGGCTCAGGCTGTTGCGCAGGCGCCGGGCCAGGCTGATCAGCAGTTTGTCGCCGGTCTGGTGGCCGAGGCTGTCGTTGATCCGCTTGAAGTTGTCGATGTCCACCAGCAGCAGGCTGATCGGGGTATCGCTATCCCGGGCGAAGCGTTCATCCAGGTTGCGGATGAATGCGGGGCGGTTGCCCAGGTTGGTCAGGTTGTCGGTGTAGGCCAGGCGCTCGATGCGCTGCTGGGCCAGCTTGGTCTGGGTGATGTCTTCGTAGATGCCGATGTAGTGGGTCAGCTCGCGGTTGTCGCCATAGACCTTGGAAATCGACAGCTGGCCCCAGTACGGCTCGAGGTTCTTGCGCCGGCTCTTGAACTCGCCCTGCCAGCTATTGCTCTTGGCCAGGCTGGAAGGGGCGTCGAACAGCAGTTCGCTGAGGTTCTCCAGGGCCGGTAATTCCGACAGGCGGTGACCGTGGACTTCCTCGGTGCTGTATTGGGTGATCGCCGTGAAGCTGGGGTTGACGTATTCCACCACGCCATCGCAGTTGACCAGCAGGAAGGCGTTGGCGCTCTGTTCCACGGCTCGCTGGAACAGGTGCAGGGCGCTGGTGGCGGCCCGGCGATTGTGGTTGTTGATGACCTGGGCGAACTGGTCGGCCAGCTCGCCGGCGAAGGCGATCTCGTCCGACTGCCAGGCGCGGGTGGTACCGGTTTGTTCCAGGCACAGCACCCCGACCACCTGGCCATCGATGCGGATGCTGGCGTCGAGCATGGCGTTCACGTTCCGTGGGCGCAGGCTCTCGGCCATTTCCCGGGTGCGAGGGTCGCGCATGGCGTTCTGGGCATCGATGGCGCGGCAACTGTGCAGGGCTTCCATGTAGTCCGGGAAGCTGCTGGCGTCGATGGCGTCGGGCAGGTGGTATTCCTGGGTGGCCCGATGGTAGGCCGCGATCGGCTCCAGGCGCTGGCCTTCCAGATTCCAGATACTGGCGCAGTCGATCTGGTAGATGTCGCAGGCACTGCGGGTGATCAGCTCGGCGGCTTCCTTCAGGGAATTGCCGCTGCTGTAGCGCTGGCGGGTCAGTAGCAGGATCAGGTCCTGCTGAGCCCGTACCCGTTCCAGGTGCTGCAGTTGTTCCTGCTGGGCCCGTTGGTTGAGTTCCAGGGCGATCTGCAGGCGGCTGTTCTGGGTTTCCAGGTCCGGGGGCGGTGTCGGCGGAGTATTGCCGAACAGGCCCTCGACCACCAGCAGGTAGCCACGCAGCAGGTGCCGGTTGTGCTGTTTGTAGGCTTCGCCCAGTTCCAGGATGCTCAGGGGGCCTTGGACGGTGTGCAGGGTGTAGCGGACCAGGTAATGGGAGGCGCTGGCCAGTTGCTGCTGGATGTTGTCATGCAGTTGATAGCGCGCTTCGGGCTCCATCAGGCTGGCATAGGGCGAGCCGATCAGGGCGCAAAGTTCCACGGCGGGCAGGCCGAACTGGCGTTCGCAATTGGGATCGAGAAACAGTAGCGCCCAGCTCGCTTCATTCAGCCGTTCGAAACGCAACATGCCGAGCCGCGAAGGCACAGGCAATTGCGTCACTACCTCGGCCACCATACGGCTGGCGGCATCGGGTTGGCTTTTCATGAGGAAACTCGCTTCGAAATTGCTGATCGCGCCGGGCTCACGCCCTCTTTACTGTTGCCTGCGGCAAGGTTGCATCATGGCGCATCGACTGACAAGAGAGATGAAGGCCAAGTGCTATAAAGCTTTATATCGGCAGCCAAGGGGATTTCTGCAAAGTTACTTTTCGCCACTTGCATGGTTCGGTCCACGGCGGGGTCCTGGGTGTTTTTCCGGAAAAAAAAGCCCCGCCAGATTGACGGGGTTGAGGTGCGAGCGTGGCGCTCGAAAAAGGCGGCGGTGCCGGCCCTCCCGTGACAGGAGGGCCGGCTCGCGAGTTACAGCAGGATGGTACGGATGTCCGCCAGCAGGTCGCTCAGGCGCTTGGTGAAGCGCGCGGCGGCTGCGCCGTTGATCACCCGGTGATCGTAGGACAGCGACAGTGGCAGCATCAGCTTCGGTTGGAAGGCCTTGCCGTCCCACACCGGTTGGATGGTGGCCTTGGAAACACCGAGGATCGCCACTTCCGGCGCGTTGACGATCGGCGTGAAGCCGGTGCCGCCAATGTGGCCGAGGCTGGAGATGGTGAAGCAGGCGCCTTGCATCTCGTCCGAGGAGAGTTTCTTGGTCCGGGCTTTTTCCGCCAGGGAAGCTGCCTCGGCCGCCAGTTGCAGCAGGCTCTTCTGGTCGACGTTCTTGATCACGGGGACCAGCAGGCCATCCGGGGTGTCCACGGCGAAGCCGATGTGCACGTACTTCTTGCGAATGATCGCCTTGCCGCTTGGGGCCAGGGAACTGTTGAAGTCCGGCAGTTCCTTGAGCAGGTGGGCGCAGGACTTGAGCAGCAGCGGCAGGACTGTCAGCTTGACGCCAGCTTTCTCGGCCACGGCCTTCTGGGCAACGCGGAAGGCTTCCAGCTCGGTGATGTCGGCGGAGTCGAACTGGGTCACGTGCGGTACGTTCAGCCAGCTGCGGTGCAGGTTGGAAGCGCCGACCTGCATCAGGCGGGTCATGGCCACTTCTTCGACTTCACCGAACTTGCTGAAGTCCACGGCCGGGATCGGCGGGATGCCGGCACCACCGGTCGCGCCGGCGGCTGGAGCTTCCTTGGCCTTCTGCATCATGGCCTTGACGTAGACCTGCACGTCCTCCTTGAGGATCCGGCCATGCGGGCCACTGGCGCTCACGGCGCTCAGTTCGACGCCGAATTCGCGGGCCAGCTGGCGCACGGCCGGGCCGGCGTGCACCTTGGCACCTGGCTTGGCAGGCGCGGCAGCTGCTGCAGCGACTGGTGCTGGTGCGGCTGGAGCGGCTTCGGCCTTGGCTGGCGCAGGGGCGGCAGCCGGAGCAGGCGCGGCAGGCGCCGGAGCGGCTGCAGGAGCCGCGCCCTTGACCTTGAGCTTGAGGATCAGGTCGCCGGTACCGACTTCGTCGTCCAGCTTGATCGATACGCTTTCCACAACGCCGGCGGCTGGCGATGGGATTTCCATGCTGGCCTTGTCGGATTCGAGGGTGATCAGCGACTGGTCGGCTTCGACGCTGTCGCCGGCCTTGACCATGACTGCGATGATCTTGGCCTTGCCGGCCGAGCCAATGTCCGGAACGTGGATATCCTGCACGCTGTCGGCCGCCGCTGGCGCGGGAGCGGCAGCCGGGGCAGGTGCAGCGGCAGGCGCGGCCGCAGGAGCCTGGGCTGGAGCGGCGGCAGGGGCCGCGGCGCCTGCCACTTCCAGGTCCAGGATCAGGTCGCCGGTACCGACTTCATCGTTGAGCTTGACGCTGATGGCCTTGACCACGCCGGCGGCTGGCGATGGGATCTCCATGCTGGCCTTGTCGGACTCGAGGGTGATCAGCGACTGGTCGGCCTCGACGCTGTCGCCGACCTTGACCTGGAGCTCGATGATCTGGGCCTTGCCCGAGGAGCCGATGTCCGGCACGTGCACTTGCTGCACCGAAGTGCCGGCAGGTGCGGCGCTCGGCGCAGCGGCAGGCGCTGCCGCTGCCGGCGCGGCCTCGGCCTTTGGCGCTTGGGCGGCAGGTGCAGGGGCCGCAGCGGCGGCGCCCTCGACGTCCAGTTCCAGCAGTTCGTCGCCTTCTTTCAGGCGGTCGCCCAGCTTCACTTTCACGCTCTTGACCACGCCGGCGCTCGGGGCAGGGATTTCCATGCTCGCCTTGTCCGACTCCAGGGTCAGGATGCTCTGGTCGGCTTCGATGCGATCGCCGACTTTGACCATCAGTTCGATTACTTCACCTTCACCGCTGCCGATGTCAGGTACGCGAATGAGTTCACTCACAAAAAGTCTCCTCAGCAATCCAGTGGGTTGCGTTTTTCCGGGTCGATACCGAACTTGGCGATGGCCTCGGCCACGACCTTGGGTTCGATGTCGCCACGGTCAGCCAGGGCTTCCAGGGCTGCCAGCACCACGAAGTGACGGTCGACTTCGAAGAAGTGACGCAGTTTCTTGCGGCTGTCGCTGCGGCCGAAACCGTCGGTGCCCAGGACCTTGAATTCCTTGGATGGGACCCATTGGCGGATTTGTTCGGCGAACAGCTTCATGTAGTCGGTGGAGGCGATGACCGGCCCTTTGCGACCGCTCAGGCATTCTTCGACGTAGCTCCGCTGTGGCTTCTGGCCCGGGTGCAGGCGGTTGCTGCGTTCCACGGCCAGGCCGTTGCGGCGCAGTTCGTTGAAGCTGGTCACGCTCCACACGTCGGCGGCGACGTTGAACTCGTCACGCAGGATCTTCGCCGCTTCGCGGACTTCGCGCAGGATGGTGCCGGAGCCCATCAGCTGTACGTGGTGCGCGGCATCGCGGGTGTCTTCCTCGAGCAGGTACATGCCCTTGATGATGCCTTCCTCGACACCTTCGGGCATGGCTGGCTGCTGGTACGACTCGTTCATCACGGTGATGTAGTAGAAGACGTCCTGCTGCTCTTCGGTCATCTTCTTCATGCCGTCCTGGATGATCACCGCCAGCTCGTAGCCGTAGGTCGGATCGTAGGTGCGGCAGTTCGGGATGGTGCCGGCCAGCATGTGGCTGTGACCGTCTTCGTGCTGCAGGCCTTCACCGTTGAGGGTGGTACGGCCGGCGGTACCGCCGATCAGGAAGCCACGGGTACGGCTGTCGCCAGCGGCCCAGGCCAGGTCGCCGATCCGCTGGAAGCCGAACATCGAGTAGAAGATGTAGAACGGCAGCATCGGCTGGTTGTGGCTGGAGTACGAAGTACCGGCAGCGATGAAGGAACTCATGGCGCCCGCTTCGTTGATGCCTTCCTCGAGGATCTGGCCCTTCTTGTCTTCCTTGTAGAACATCACCTGGTCTTTATCGACTGGCTCGTAGAGCTGGCCGACCGAGGAGTAGATGCCCAGCTGGCGGAACATGCCTTCCATACCGAAGGTACGGGCTTCGTCCGGGATGATCGGCACGATGCGCGGGCCGATTTCCTTGTCCTTGACCAGCTGCGCCAGGATGCGCACGAAGGCCATGGTGGTGGAGATTTCACGGTCGCCGGAACCATCGAGGATCGCCTTGAGGGTATCCAGTGGTGGCGTCGGCACGCTGAAGCTCATGGCGCGGCGCTGCGGCACGAAGCCACCCAGCGCGGTGCGGCGCTCGCTCAGGTAGCGGGCCTCGGCGCTGCCGGCTTCCGGCTTGAAGAACGGCAGGTGTTCCAGGTCTTCGTCCTTGACCGGGATGTCGAAGCGGTCGCGGAACAGCTTCAGGCTCTCGACGTCGACCTTCTTGGTGTTGTGCGCGGTGTTCTTCGCTTCGCCGGCGCCGGTGCCATAACCCTTGATGGTCTTGGCCAGGATGACGGTCGGCTGCTCTTTGTGGTTGACCGCCTGGTGGTAGGCCGCATAGACCTTGTACGGGTCGTGGCCACCGCGGTTGAGTTTCCAGATCTCGTCGTCGGACAGATCGGCAACCATCGCCTTGAGTTCAGGGGTGTTGAAGAAGTGCTCGCGGACGAACGCGCCGTCCTTGGCCTTGTAGTTCTGGTACTCGCCGTCGATGACTTCGTCCATGCGGCGCTGCAGGATGCCGTCGACGTCCTTGGCCAGCAGTGGGTCCCAGAAGCGGCCCCAGATGACCTTGGTGACGTTCCACTGGGCACCACGGAACACGCCTTCGAGTTCCTGGATGATCTTGCCGTTGCCGCGAACCGGGCCGTCGAGGCGCTGCAGGTTGCAGTTGATGACGAAGATCAGGTTGTCCAGCTTCTCGCGGCCAGCCAGGGAGATGGCGCCCAGGGCTTCCGGCTCGTCGCACTCGCCGTCGCCCAGGAAGCACCAGACCTTCTGCTTGCCGGCAGGGATGAAGCCGCGAGCCTCCAGGTACTTCATGAAGCGTGCCTGGTAGATCGCCTGGATCGGGCCCAGGCCCATGGAAACGGTCGGGAACTGCCAGAAGTCAGGCATCAGCCATGGGTGTGGATAGGACGACAGGCCGTTGCCATCCACTTCCTGGCGGAAGTTGTTCATCTGTTCTTCGCTGATGCGGCCTTCCATGAAGGCGCGAGCGTAGACGCCAGGGGAGGTGTGGCCCTGGAAGTAGATCAGGTCGCCGCCGTGCTCGTCGGTCGGGGCCTGGAAGAAATAGTTGAAGCCGATGTCGTACAGGGTGGCGCTGGAGGCGAAGCTGGAGATGTGACCGCCCAGGTCGGAATCCCTCAGGTTCGTGCGCATCACCATGGCCATCGCGTTCCAGCGCACCAGCGAGCGAATGCGGCGTTCCATGAACAGGTCGCCAGGCATGCGTGCTTCGTGGGTGACGGGGATAGTGTTGCGATAAGGCGTGGTGATGGCGTAGGGCAGTTGCGAGCCGCTGCGGGTCGCGAGTTCACCCATGCGGGTCATCAGGTAGTGAGCACGGTCTTCGCCTTCTTTGTCGAGAACCGATTCCAGGGCGTCCAGCCATTCCTGGGTTTCGACGGGATCGAGGTCTTGCATGGCTTGCTCCAGGGCGGAAAGGCTTCCAGAATCGGTTGCCTGAGTTTGCGACTGGCCTTGTGGGCAGACGTTATGAATTCTTGGATTGCCGGAGGTTGCTCCAGCGATGTGTAGTTTTACTACAAATCATCGACCGTTTCAGCCTTTCGAATGTATAGACGAGTAGTAAAACTACAGAAGAATGGCTCGTGGCCTCCTGCTGTGTTGTGAGAATAATCGTTACTCTTGGTCAATGAATGACGCGGATAGATGGTGGGTTGATGCTGGCTGCTAAAAAAAATCTATTTTCAGCTATTTCTAACTTTTGTTCGACAGTCCGCCGCTGCTTGTCCTCTACCTCTCCCTCAGCCTGCACGTTCCACGCCCATCAAGGATAGCCCATGAGCCTGCCCTCGCTTGCCCAAGTCCCCGCGATTCTCCTGCCACTGGTCAGCCGTGCGGAGCAATCGTTTCGCAATGCGGTGGCCGCCCTGGAAGATGACGCCGCAGTGGCGGACTGGAGCGCCGAGCGATGGGGCGAATTCGCCCGGGTTTGTGCCGCCAGCGACTTCGTCATCGATCAGAGCCTGCGTGATCCCTCGATGCTGCTGGAGCTGGTCCGTTCCGGCGAGCTGGATCGCGGTTTCGCCCCGGGCGAGCTATGCGCGCAGATCGCCGCGGCGGTGCAGGCGGCCGAGACCGAAGACCAACTGGGGCGAGTGCTGCGTCGCCAGCGCACCCGGCAGCAGGTGCGGATCATCTGGCGCGACCTGACCCGCCAGGCGGACCTGGTGCAGACCTGCCGCGATCTTTCCGACCTGGCCGATGCCTGCATCGACCAGGCCTACCAATGGTTGTACCTGCGCCATTGCCAGCAGTTCGGCGTGCCCACCGGCCACCGCAGCGGCGAGCCACAGCAGATGGTCATCCTGGGCATGGGCAAGCTGGGGGCCGTGGAACTCAACCTGTCGTCGGACATCGACCTGATCTTCGCCTACCCCGAAGGCGGCGAGACCGTCGGGGCCAAGCGGGGGCTGGACAACCAGGAGTTCTTCATCCGCCTGGGGCAACGCCTGATCAAGGCCCTGGACCCGATGACCGTCGACGGCTTCGTGTTTCGCGTCGATATGCGCCTGCGTCCCTATGGCTCCTCGGGGGCCCTGGTCCTGAGCTTCAATGCCCTGGAACAGTACTACCAGGACCAGGGGCGCGACTGGGAACGCTACGCGATGATCAAGGCGCGGGTGGTGGCCGGCGACCAGGCCTCCGGCGCCCAATTGCTGGAATTGCTGCGGCCCTTCGTCTACCGCCGTTACCTGGACTTTTCCGCCATCGAGGCGCTGCGCACCATGAAGCAGCTGATCCAGCAGGAAGTGCGGCGCAAGGGCATGGCCGACAACATCAAGCTGGGCTCGGGCGGTATCCGTGAAGTGGAGTTCATCGCCCAGGCGTTCCAGCTGATCCATGGCGGTCGCGACCTGAGCTTGCAGCAGCGTCCTCTATTAAAGGTATTGGGGACCCTGGAAGGGCAGGGCTACCTGCCGCCGGCGGTGGTCGGCGAGCTGCGCGAGGGTTATGAATTCCTGCGCTATACCGAGCATGCGATCCAGGCCATCGCCGACCGCCAGACCCAGATGCTCCCGGACAATCCCCAGGACCAGGCGCGGGTCGCCTTCATGCTGGGGTTTGCCGACTGGGAGGCCTTCCATGAGCGATTGATGCATTGGCGGGCCCGGGTGGAATGGCATTTCCGCCAGGTGATCGCCGATCCCGATGAAGACGAAGGTGCCCAGAGCGAGGTCGTGGTGGGCGGCGAGTGGCTGCCGTTGTGGGAAGAAGCCCAGGATGAAGAAGCGGCTTGCCGCCAATTGCAGGACGCTGGTTTCGTCGATGCGCCCAAGGCCTTGCGGGCCCTGGCCAGCCTGCGCGGCAGTGCGCAGTTGCGGGCCATGCAGCGCCTGGGGCGCGAACGGCTGGATGCCTTCATTCCACGCCTGCTGGCCCAGGCAGTGGAACATGCCAGCCCGGACCTGGTGCTGGAGCGGGTGCTGCCCCTGGTGGAGGCGGTAGCGCGGCGCTCGGCCTACCTGGTATTGCTCACCGAGAACCCCGGGGCGTTGCGCCGCCTGTTGACCTTGTGCGCGGCCAGCCCATGGATTGCCGAGCAGATCACCCGCTTCCCGCTGCTGCTGGATGAGTTGCTCAATGAAGGTCGGCTGTTCAAACCGCCCCTGGCGCCGGAGCTGGCGGCCGAGCTGCGTGAGCGCCTGACGCGGATTCCCGAGGACGACCTGGAGCAGCAGATGGAGGCGTTGCGCCATTTCAAGCTGGCCCATCGCTTGCGCGTGGCGGCATCGGAGATCGCCGGCAGCCTGCCCTTGATGAAGGTCAGCGACTACCTGACCTGGCTGGCCGAGGCGATCCTCGAGCAGGTGTTGGCGCTGGCCTGGCGCCAGACCGTGGCCCGCCATGGTGCGCCGCTGCGTACCGACGGCACCCTGTGCGATCCGGGTTTCATCATCGTCGGCTATGGCAAGGTCGGCGGTATCGAGCTGGGCCACGGGTCCGACCTGGACCTGGTGTTCATCCACGATGGCGATCCCCAGGCCGAGACCGATGGACCCAAACCCATCGATGGCGCGCAATTCTTCACCCGGCTCGGCCAGCGCATCATCCACCTGCTGACCACCCAGACCAACTCCGGCCAGCTCTACGAGGTGGACATGCGCCTGCGGCCATCCGGCGCTTCGGGCCTGCTGGTCAGTTCCCTGGGGGCCTTCGGCCGGTACCAGGAGAACGAGGCCTGGACCTGGGAGCACCAGGCGCTGGTGCGGGCCCGCGTACTGGTGGGCAGCCAGGATGTCGGCCAGGCTTTCGAAAAGGTCCGGGCCGCCGTGCTGGGCAGGCATCGCGACCTGGCCAAGCTGCGCCAGGAGGTCAGCGATATGCGGGCCAAGATGCGCGACAACCTGGGTAGCCGCCTGACCGCCGCCGGTACGGCCGCCAATGCCTTCGAAGCCACGGCGCCCTTCGACCTCAAGCAGGACGCCGGAGGTATCGTCGATATCGAATTTATGGTGCAATACGCGGCCCTGGCGTGGTCCGAAGAGCACCCGTCATTGCTGCGCTATACCGATAACATCCGCATCCTGGAAGGCCTGGAAGAAGTCGGGCTGATGTCGGCGAGCGATGCCAGCCTGCTGCGCGAGGTCTACAAGGCCTACCGTTCCGCCGCTCATCGACAGGCGTTGCAGAATGAGGCCGGGATCATCACCGGTGATCAATTCGTGACCGAGCGGCGGGAAGTGTTGCGGATTTGGCACGCGCTGGGGCTAAGCTAGGCGGCCTGACAGGGGCCGTCATGTACTCGGCGGGCCTTGCGGCTCGCCAAAACTGAACCGGCGGCTGAGGCCGCGGTGCTGGATTCTCGAGGCGGGGAGGCGTATGCCTCCCCGGCTCGTTTATGGAAACCACATGAATATTCTGATCGTTGGGCCCAGTTGGGTCGGTGACATGGTGATGGCGCAGACACTCTTCGAGTGCCTGAAGCAGCGCCATCCTCAATGCGAGATCGACGTGCTGGCCCCCGAATGGAGCCGGCCGATCCTCGAACGCATGCCCCAGGTGCGCCGGGCCCTGAGTTTCCCCCTGGGCCACGGGGTCCTGGAGCTGGCGACCCGGCGCGGCATCGGCAAATCCCTGGCCGGCCAGTACGATCAGGCCATCCTGCTGCCCAATTCGCTGAAGTCGGCGCTGGTGCCGTTCTTCGCCGGCATTCCCAAGCGCACCGGCTGGCGTGGCGAGTTCCGCTACGGCCTGCTCAACGATGTGCGCAAGCTCGATAAAGAGCGTTATCCGTTGATGATCGAGCGGTTCATGGCCCTGGCCTACGAGCCCGGCGCCGACCTGCCTGCGCCTTATCCCCGGCCCAGCCTGCAGATCGATCCGCAGAGCCGTGACGCGGCCTTGGCCAAGTTCGGCCTGGTCCTGGACCGTCCGGTCCTGGCGCTGTGCCCGGGAGCCGAGTTCGGCGAGGCCAAGCGCTGGCCGTCGGAGCACTACGCCCAGGTGGCCGAGGCCAGGATCCGTGACGGTTGGCAGGTCTGGCTGTTCGGCTCGAAGAACGATCACGCCGTGGGCGAGGAAATCCGCAGCCGGCTGATTCCCGGCCTGCGCGAGGAGTCGGTCAACCTCAGTGGCGAGACCTCCCTGGCCGAGGCCATCGACCTGCTGTCCTGTGCCGATTCCGTGGTGTCCAACGACTCCGGGCTGATGCACGTGGCCGCCGCGTTGAACCGTCCGCTGGTGGCGGTGTACGGCTCCACCTCGCCGGGTTTCACCCCGCCCCTGGCCGATCAGGTCGAAGTGGTGCGCCTGGGTATCGAATGCAGTCCGTGCTTTGACCGCACCTGCCGCTTCGGCCATTACAACTGCCTGCGCCAGTTGATGCCGCAGTCGGTGAACGAGGCCCTGCAGCGGTTGCAGGGCACTGCGGTCGAGGTTCTATAAGTTGCGGGTACTGTTGATCAAGACCTCTTCCCTGGGTGACGTGATTCACGCCTTGCCGGCCGTCACCGATGCCGCGCGGGCGATCCCGGGGATCAAGTTCGACTGGGTGGTGGAAGAGGGTTTCGCCGAGATTCCCACCTGGCACCCGGCGGTAGGCAAGGTGATCCCGGTGGCGATCCGCCGCTGGCGCAAGAATATCTGGCAGACCATCAAGAGCGGCGAGTGGCGGCGCTTCAAGCAGAGCGTGCGCTCGACCAAGTACGACCTGGTGATCGATGCCCAGGGCCTGCTCAAGAGCGCCTGGCTGACCCGCTACGTGCGCGCGCCGGTGGCCGGGCTGGACAAGCATTCGGCCCGCGAGCCGCTGGCTTCGCGTTTTTATTCCCGGCGCCTGGCGGTGGCCCGTGGGCAGCATGCCGTGGAGCGGGTGCGCCAGCTGTTCGCCTTGGCCCTGGGTTATGACCTGCCCCAGGGGATGGGCGACTACGGCCTGGATGCCGAAAAGCTGGTGGAGCTGCCACGCAAGAATCCTTTCGTGCTGTTCCTGCATGGCACCACCTGGGACACCAAGCACTGGCCCGAAGCCTACTGGCGCGAGCTGGCCGAGCGCATGGGCATGCTCGGGGTCGAGGTCAAGTTGCCCTGGGGCAATGTCGCCGAGAAGGCCCGGGCCGAGCGTATCGCCAGCGGCCTGAAGAACGCCACGGTACTGCCCAGGCTGAACCTGGCCGGCGTGGCCCGGGTGCTGGTCGACGCCCGGGCCTGTGTCGCCGTGGATACCGGGCTGGGGCACCTTGCCGCCGCCCTGGATGTGCCCACCATCTCGCTGTTCGGCCCGACCAATCCGGGGCTGACCGGTGCCTATGGGCGGATGCAGATCCACCTGGGGAGCAACTTCCCCTGTGCCCCTTGCCTGCAGAAGCAGTGCACCTACCAGCCGACCGCCGTGGACCGGCAGCGGTTCGATCTCAAGCGCGAGTGGCCCCTGTGCTTTACCCGCCTCAACCCCGAGCGTGTCGCCAGCCGACTGAGCGCCTTGTTATTGGCTGAGGAGCCACGCTGATGCAATTGGCTTTTGTCCTTTATAAGTATTTTCCCTTTGGCGGCTTGCAGCGCGATTTCATGCGCATTGCCCTGGAGTGCCAGCGGCGCGGCCACCAGATCCGCGTCTATACCCTGATCTGGGAAGGTGACGTGCCCCCTGGTTTCGAGGTGCTGGTGGCGCCGGTCAAGGCGCTGTTCAACCATCATCGCAATGAAAAACTCAGTGCCTGGATGGCGGCCGACCTGGCCAAGCGTCCGGTGGACCGGCTGGTGGGCTTCAACAAGATGCCCGGGCTGGATGTCTACTACGCGGCCGATGGCTGCTTCGAGGACAAGGCGCAGAACCTGCGGCATTCCCTGTACCGGCGCTGGGGTCGCTACCGGCATTTCGCCGAGTATGAACGGGCGGTGTTCGCCAGGGATGCCAAGACCGAGATCCTGATGATCTCCGAAGTCCAGCAACCGCTGTTCATCAAGCACTACGACACCCCGCTGTCGCGTTTCCACCTGCTGCCACCCGGGATTGCCCAGGACCGTCGGGCGCCGGCCAACGCGGCCGAGATCCGTGCCGGGTTCCGCCGCGAGTTCGACCTCAAGGACGACGACCTGCTGCTGGTGCAGATCGGTTCCGGGTTCAAGACCAAGGGCGTGGATCGCAGCCTCAAGGCCCTGGCGGCCTTGCCTGCGGCGCTGAAGAAACGCACCCGGCTATTTGTAATCGGTCAGGACGACCCCAAGGTATTCCAGGTGCAGAGCGCCGCCCTGGGGTTGAGTGACCAGGTGCAGTTCATGAAGGGGCGCAGCGATATCCCGCGTTTCCTGTTGGGCGCCGACCTGCTGATCCACCCGGCCTACAACGAAAATACCGGGACCGTGCTGCTGGAGGCCCTGGTCGCCGGCCTGCCGGTGCTGGTCAGCGCGGTTTGCGGTTATGCCCACTACATCGCCGAGGCCGAAAGCGGCCTGGTGCTGGATGAACCGCTGGAGCAGGCGCAGCTCAACCAATACCTCACCACCATGTTGACCGACGATGCTGCACGCGCGACCTGGAGCCGAAACGGCCTGGCGTTCGCCGAGACGGCCGACCTCTACAGCATGCCGCAGCACGCTGCGGATGTGATTCTGGCGGAGCAACACCGATGAAGTTGATGCTTGCCGAGCCCTTCAAGAGCCTCTGGGCTGGACGCGATGCGTTCACCGCCGTCGAGGAGCTCAAGGGCCAGGTCTATCGCGAGCTGGAAGCGCGCCGTACCTTGCGTACGGAAGTCGCCGGCCGTGGGTATTTCGTGAAGATCCACCGGGGGATCGGCTGGGGCGAGATCGCCAAGAACCTGGTGACCGCCAAGCTGCCGGTGCTGGGTGCCGGTCAGGAATGGCTGGCCCTGGAACGCCTGCACCAGGCCGGTGTGCCCACCATGACCGCCGTGGCCTATGGCGAGCGCGGCGCCAACCCGGCGAACCAGCATTCGTTCATCGTCACCGAGGAGCTGGCGCCGACCATCAGCCTCGAGGACTTCAGTATCGATTGGGTCAAGCAGCCGCCGGCACCTGCGCTCAAGCGGGCGCTGATCGCCGAGGTGGCGCGCATGACCGGCACCATGCATCGCGCCGGGGTCAACCATCGCGACTGCTACATCTGCCACTTCCTGCTGCACACCGACCGACCGATCACTCCGGGGACATTGAAGCTGTCGCTGATCGACCTGCACCGGGCCCAGACCCGTGCGAAGATCACCCGGCGCTGGCGTAACAAGGACCTGGCGGCCCTGTACTTCTCGGCCCTGGATATCGGCCTGACGCGTCGTGACAAGCTGCGCTTCCTCAAGGGTTACTTCCAGCAACCGCTGCGGCGGATTCTCGCCGAGGAAGCGCCGCTGCTGGCCTGGCTCGAGGGCAAGGCTGAAAAACTCTACGCACGCAAGCAAAGGTACGGAGATGCGCTCTGATGGCTAGCTGGAACCTGGACCCTGCCTACCAGGCATTGGCACAAGATTTCGGCAGCCTGGAAGGGGTTTTCGCCCTCGAGGGTGAGCATCTGACTCGCGACCCGCTGTCCGATGTCGTGCGTGTCGAACGTGACGGGGTCAACTATTACGTCAAGCGCTACACCGGTGCCGGCAAGAACCTGCGGCGCTACCTGGGCAAGCCCCGGGTCAAGTTCGAGTGGCAGAACCTCAAGCGCTTCTCCAAGTGGGGCATTCCCACTGCCGAGGTGGTGGCCTGGGGCCTGGAGCGGCGCTGCCTGGCTTACTCCCGGGGGGCGATGATCACTCGCGAGCTACCGCGGACCGAGGATTTGTCGGTGCTGGCCGAGCGCAACGACCCCAAGCTCAAGGACCGGCGCTGGGTCGACGGGATCAGCCGCCAGCTGGCTGCCTACACCCGCGTCATGCATGACCATCGTTTCACTCATAACGATCTGAAATGGCGCAACCTGCTGGTCGATGACCAGGACCGCCTGTACCTGATCGACTGTCCGAACGGCGATTTCTGGCGCGGGTTCTGGCTCAAGTACCGGATCACCAAGGACCTGGCCTGCCTGGACAAGGTGGCCAAGTACCATCTTTCCGCCACCCAGCGCTTGCGCTTCTACCTGCAGTATCGCCAGCGCGATCGCTTGAGTGCCTCCGACAAGGAGCGTATTCGCCACGTGGTGAGATTTTTCGAGGGACGTGAATGACTGATTTCCTGGCGTCCGAGGAACGTGTTCTGCTGGAGCGCAACGGCCTTGGCACTTTCGACCAGCTGTGGGCCAGGCAACTGGATGCGGTGGACGAACCCAATACCGGCCGTGGCGGCCATAGCAGTGTCTATCGCCTGGACGTGGAGGGGCGTGGGTTCTACCTCAAGCGGCAAACCAACTACCTGACCCGGACCCTGCGCCATCCGTTCGGCGAGCCGAGCTTCTCCCGCGAGTTTCGCAATATCCGGCGCTATCAGGAGCTGGGTATCCCGGCCTTGCAGGCGGTGTTCTTCGGCATGCGCAAGGTCGATGGCCAGACTCGGGCGATCCTCATGACCCGGGCCCTGGATGGTTGGGACGACCTGGATGCGCTGCTGGCGCAATGGGCGCAGATGCCCGAGCCCCAGCGCCGGGCGGTGCTCGAGGCCTGTGGGCAATTGGCCCGCCAGCTGCACGGCCGGCGCCAGGTACATGGCTGCTTCTACCCCAAGCATATTTTCCTGCGCCCGGAAGGGGCGGGTTACCAGGCGCAATTGATCGACCTGGAGAAAACCCGGCCATTGCTGTTCGGCCAGCGCGACCGGGTCAAGGATCTCGAGCCCCTGTTGCGCCGGGCTTCGGTGTGGAGCGTCGAGGATGTGCGCTACCTGTTGGCGGCCTACCTCGACCAGCCCCTGGACAGCTCCCTGCTGGACGCCTGGGTCGCCCGACTCAGTGCCCGCAGCAGCCACAAGGAATCTCGCTGATGCGTTTGTCCGAGCTGAAGAATGCAGGACGCAATCCGACCCTGCCCCTGAGCCTGGAGTTGGCGGACGCCGCTGGTGCGGCGCAGTTGCAGTTATTGAGTGTGCTGCGCGTGCTGCCGGGGCAGCGTTACGTCGGCGCCGGGGTCTGGCGTGGGCGCACGGTGCTGGCCAAGTTGTTGGTCGGCCCCAAGGCGGCACGGCATTTCCAGCGGGAACTGCAAGGTGTGCGCCTGCTGGCGGAACAGGGGCTGACCACGCCATTGCTGCTGGCCGATGGCTTGCAGGAAGGCGAGGGCGGCTGGCTGCTCTTCGAGTTCCTGGAGGGGGCACGGAGCCTGGGCGACGCCTGGAGCCAGGTGCAGGCCTTGCCAGTGCTGGCCGATGAGCAGGTCGAGGTCCTGGCCGAGGCACTGGGGGCGATTGCCCGGTTGCACGCCAAGGGCCTGTGGCAGGAAGACCTGCACCTGGACAACCTGTTGCGCCACGACGGCCAGTTGCACCTGATCGATGGTGCGGGCATCTGCGTCGAAGAGGCGGGCAAGCCCCTGTCGCGGCAGAAAGTCCTGGAGAATCTCGGGGTGTTCTTCGCCCAGCTCCCCAAGAGCCTCGAGCCCTTCACCGAGGAGTTGCTGGTGCATTACCTGCTGGCCAATGCCGAGCATGCGCTGCCCCTGGAGGTATTGCAGAAGCAGGTGGACAAGGTGCGAGGCTGGCGCCTGCGGGATTTCCTGAGCAAGGTCGGCCGCGAGTGCACGCTGTTCAGCGTGCATCGCGGGCCTTTTGCCCTGAGGGCGATCCGGCGCGAGGAAGAGGCGGCGATGCTGCCGGTGCTGGAGCAGGCCGACGCCCTGCTGGACCAGGGGCATCTGTACAAGACCGGTGGCGCGGCCAGTGTCGGCCGGATCGAGTCCGCGGGGCGCACCCTGGTGCTCAAGCGCTACAACATCAAGGGCTTCGCCCACTGGCTCAAGCGTTTCTGGCGTCCCAGCCGGGCCTGGCACTCATGGCGCGAAGGCAATCGCCTGGCCTTCCTCGGCATCGCCACGCCCACGCCCCTGGCCGTGCTGGAGCGACGTTTCCTCTGGCTGCGCCGGCGGGCCTACCTGGTGACCGAGTACCTGCCGGGGCCGGACATCATCGAGCGCTTCGCGCCGTTCGTCGACAGTGGCGAGGCGCCTGAGCCGGAGCTGCGGGCCCTGGACCTGCTCTTCGCGAGTTTGCTCAGGGAGCGCATCAGCCATGGCGACCTGAAGGGGCATAACCTGTTCTGGCAGGAGGATCGCTGGTCCCTGATCGACCTGGATTCCATGTGCCAGCATTCCAGCGTGGGGAGTTTCGCTGCGGCTTATGCCCGTGATCGCGCACGTTTCATGCGCAACTGGCCTGAAAGCAGCAAGTTGTATCAAGTGATTGATCAGCGCCTGCCCAAGGCTCCCAGCGCGTCTGAGGCCTGACCTGCGACCTGTGGTCGCTGCCATCGCCGCGATGAACCTGGAGGATGTTCCTGGGTCGTGGCGGCGATGGGGCGGGCGCGCCGCGATGTAGTCTGGCTTGTGGCTTGCCGCTAGAGGCTTGCCCCTGCTTTTACGCTATAATCCCGCCCTTTCGTTGTTTCTCGCCCTCTTGCGAGCACACTTTTTTTCAAGGCGCTTTGCGCCCGCATGCAGACTAAACGAGGCTAGACCCCTGTGGCATTGACGATTCTTGGCCTGTCCGGCGCCCTTAGCCATGATCCTTCGGCGGCCCTGTACATCGACGGCAAGCTGGTTGCCGCTGCTGAAGAAGAGCGTTTCGTGCGCGACAAGCATGCAAAGAACCGCATGCCCTACGAGTCGGCGAAGTTCTGCCTGGAACAGGCCGGGATCAAGCCTTCCGACGTCGATGTGGTGGCGATCCCGTTCGCCCCGATCAGCCTGTTCGGCAAGGCGCGCTGGCACTACGCCAAGCGCTACTGGTATGCCCCGGACCGTGCCCTGGACGCGATCCTGATGGGCAACCGTCGCTACAAGCGCTATCGCAAGAAGATCGTCTGGTGCCTGGAGCAACTGGGCTTCGATCCGAAGAAGATCAAGATCGAACCGGTCGAGCACCACCTGGCCCATGCTTCCAGCGCCTACCACTGTTCGGGCTTCAAGGAGAAGACCGCGATCCTCGGGATCGACGGCAAGGGCGAGTACGCCACCACCTTCTTCGGCTACGGCGAGAACGGCAAGATCCACAAGATCAAGGAATTCTACGACCCGGATTCCCTGGGTGGCCTGTATGGCGCGATCACCGAGTTCCTCGGCTTCGAGATGCTCGATGGCGAGTTCAAGGTCATGGGCATGGCGCCCTACGGCGATGCCAGCAAATATGACTTCTCGCGCCTGGCCAGCTTTGAAAACGGCGAACTGGTGATCAACACCGACTACGCCAACGTCATCGGCCTGCGTCGCTATAAAGAGAAGGGCAAGGGTTTCTACTTCTCGCCGAAGCTGATCGAGTGGCTGGGCCCCAAGCGCGAAGGCGACATTGCCGACGAGCCGTATATCCACTACGCCGCCAGTATGCAGGCACTGTTCGAGAAGCTGGCCCTGCAGATGATCGACCATTACCTGGGCGACACCCTGAAGGAAACCGGCAAGCTGGCCTTCGCCGGCGGCTGTGCGCTGAACGTCAAGCTGAACCAGAAGATCATCGCCCGTGCGGACGTGAAGGAACTGTTCGTCCAGCCGGCCTCCGGCGACGCCGGTACCGCCGTCGGTGCCGCGGCCTACGTCTCCCACGCCCGTGGCGTACCGGTGGAGAAGATGGAGCACGTCTACCTCGGCCCTTCGTACTCCAACGAAGACGTGATCGCCGCCTGTGCCCGGCACCCGAACCAGCCGGCCTGGCGCCAGATCGACAACACCCCCGAGCGCATCGCCAAGATCATGGTCGACGGCAACCCGGTGGCCTGGTTCCAGGGCCGCATGGAGTTCGGCCCGCGCGCCCTGGGCGGCCGTTCGATCATCGGTTGCCCGAGCGCCACGGGCGTGGCCGACCGGATCAACGAGCAGATCAAGTTCCGCGAGCGCTGGAGGCCTTTCTGCCCGTCGATGCTCGACACCGTCGCACCACAGATGATCAAGGTCGATCATCCGGCACCCTTCATGACCTTCACCTTCGAAGTGGCTGAAGAGTGGAAGACCCGGGTGCCGGAAGTGGTCCACGAGGACGGCACGTCCCGGGCCCAGGTGCTCAAGCGCGAATACAACCCGCGCTACTACGACATGATGAAGGCCCTGGAAGTCCTGACCGGCAACGGCGTGTCGCTGAACACCTCGCTGAACCGCCGCGGCGAACCGATGATCTGCTCGCCGACCGACGCCCTGAACATGTTCTACGGGTCCGACCTGCAGTACCTGATCATGGAAGACATCCTGGTGGTCAAAGACGGCGTGGATCCTTATGACACGGTCGGCTGAACGCCATGTGCTGCAGTTCTGCCACGGCTATGACGGGCCGTTCTTGGACTGCGCGCGGCAATATGCCAACCTGTTCGCGGGCAGCGGCTATCGGGTGACCACGGTCTTTCTGACCGGGGTTGCCGATGCCGAGGTCGCCGCGGGTTGCGCGTCCGACGAAGTGCTGTTCATGGAGTACAGCTCCAAGGCCATTCGTGGCCTGAAGCTGGGCGCCATCCGTGACCTGCGCAAGATCGCCGCATCGCGCAACTTCAGCTTCTGCATCGCCCATCGTTTCAAGCCGATCTACATCGCCCTGCTGGGGACGCGCCTGCCGGTGATCGGCGTCCACCATGCGTTCAGCGACTACAAGCGCGGCAGCCGCAAGCTGTTCGCCGGGCTGTTCGGCAAGCGCCTGAGCCTGCTCGGGGTCTCCGACGCAGTACGCGACGACATGCGTGCCTGCCTGCCCAAGTGGCCAGCGCAGCGGATCCAGACCCTGTACAACCGGATCGACCTGGAGGCCTTGCAGGCCAGCCAGTTGAACCGGGCCGAGGCCCGCACCGAACTGGGCCTGCCCGCCGATGCCTGGATCGTCGGTAACGTCGGGCGCCTGCATCCGGACAAGGACCAGGCCACCTTGCTGCGTGGTTTCGCCGCGGCAGTGCCGCAGCTCCCCCAGGGCAGCCAGTTGGCGATCCTGGGTAGCGGCCGCCTGGACAAGGATCTCAAGTCCCTGGCCCGCGAGCTGGGGATTGCCGATCGCGTGCTGTTCCTCGGCCAGGTTCCAGAAGCCCGGCGCTATTTCCGGGCGTTCGATGTATTCGCCCTGAGCTCCGACCACGAGCCTTTCGGCATGGTCCTGCTGGAGGCCATGGCCGCCGGCGTGCCCTTGCTGGCCACCGCGTGCGGCGGGGCCAAGGAAGTGGTCGAGGGTGTGGGCATCCTGTTTCCCCTGGGGGATATCGAGCACCTGGCCCAGGGCCTGCAGCACCTGGCGGCGATGGACGAGCACCAGCGCCGGGTCTGCGCCGAGTTGATGCTCGATCGCTTGCGCGAGCGGTTCTCCGATCGGGCCGTACGCGACGTATTCTGGCGCCTGCCACAAGTCACCGAACTGACCGCGAGGGGCTGATGCTCAATCGATTCCAAGGCTGGCGCGAACGCGGCTGGTCAGTCATTGACGCATCGACCTATGCCCAGGCCTGGCAGCGTTTTGGTGGCAGCGTGGCGACTCATCCGCTGGTGGTCGAGCAACTGGCGGACCTGGCGCAGATTCCAGTGCGCTACCTGGCCTGGGAGCGCGACGGCCAGCTACAGGCGGCCATCGCTACCTGGGGCCGGGACCTGGCGCTGTCCAAGGATGTGCTCAAGCGCGCGGGCAAGAAAGGGCTGTTCGATATCGGCAATGCCGAGCTGATCCTGCCGGCAGCGGCGCACGCCCAGGCTCCGTTGCGCCATCGTGGCCGCTACCTTTCGGCCCTCAACGAGGGGCGTTTCGCCGGCCAGCGGCCCCAGGCCGAGCAGTTGGCCATGGCTCGCACCCCGGAAGAACTGTCGAAGAAGTTCCGCTACAACCAGCGCCGGGAACTGCGCTTGCTGGAGGAGGCGGGCGGCGTGGTGCGTCCGGTGAGCGAGTTCAGCAGCCCTGAATTGGCGGCTATCTACTGCGATCTCTTCCAGCGGCGCTGGGGATTCGCCGCCACCGGTGCCGAACGCATGGCCGAGGTGCTGGAGCGTCTGCGCGAATTGTTGATCGGCTCGGTGATTTTCCTCAATGATGCCCCGATCGCCGTGCAGTTGATCTATCGGGTCGAAGCCCCGCAGTGGATCAGCGTCGAGTACGTGAATGGCGGTGTCGACCCCGAGACCCGGGAGTTCAGTCCCGGCAGCGTGCTGAGTTTCCTCAATACCCAGAGCGCCTGGGAACAGGCTCGGGCGCTGGACAAGCCGCTACGGTTTTCCTTCGGTCGTGCCGACCGTGAATACAAGGATCGTTGGTGCAATCCTGTGCCGGTTTTCCAGGTGTGAGTCAGCCCATGAGCCGCAAGCAGCAACTGCTCAAGCGCCACCGGCGCCATAAACGAATCGCCTTGCTGGTCGGCCTGGTGCTGTTGCTGCTGGCTGGCGTCCTGGTGGCCTGGTGGTTGCCGTTATTGCTGGCGGTGGGGGCCTGGCTGGCCCACGAGGCCTGGTTCGCCGACCATCTGTTCTATTCGCCCAAGGATGACTATCTCTACGATTTCGGCGATCAGGCCCGGCAGATCCCCGTGCGCCTGGACTCTGGACGCCTGGTGCCGGAGTCGCCGTTGGAGCTGGCTCCTGGCGAAACCCTAGTCCTCGGGGTACAGGTCAAGAGTTCCTGGCTGGGGCGGTTCTTCGACCCGGCCATCGAGGTCGCGGGTGGCCAGAGCCTCGATCGCCAAGGCTTCGAGCGCGGGGTCGATGGCCTGCGCTACCTCAACCTGAGCGGCTTGGCCGATTCGTTGGCCAGTGGCGAGCTGCAGTTGCGCGGGCGTCACTGCCGAATCCGTATCCAGCCGCAGTTGCTGGCTTGGCGCGATCCCGATTATCGCTGCCAGCGGGTCATGGTTATCGCGCCCCATGCCGACGATGCCGAGCTGGCGGCGTTCGGCCTGTATAGCCAGGCGGACGAAGCCTGGATCGTGACCCTGACGGCAGGGGAGATCGAGGCCGAGCATTATCAGGCCATGGGCCTGGAGCCATCGGCAGCGGCGCGGCTCAAGGGACGCCTGCGGGCCTGGGACAGTATCGCCGTGCCTCGCTGGGCCGGGGTTCCCGAAGCCCATTGCGTGCAACTGGGATACTTCTGCCTGCAACTTTGCGCGATGCAGGCGGCTCCAGAGCAGCCGGTGGCTTCCCGTGAAGCGCAACTGAGCGATATCCGCCTGTTCCGCCAGTTCAATCCGTTCCCGTTGCCCGCCGACCGCGATGGCTTGCCGACCTGGAACAACCTGCTGGCCGACCTGCGCGAGTTGCTGCTAAAGGCCCGCCCCGAAGTCATAGTGCTGCCCCACCCTTCGCTGGACCCGCACCCGGACCATATCTGCGCCCAGGCGGCGGTGATGCAGGCGCTGGAGGGGCTGGAGTGGCAGCCGGACACGGTGCTCGGCTACGCCAATCACCTGCACGACAATGATCGCTGGCCGATGGGTGACTCGGGGGCGGGTATCGCCTTGCCACCGGTGTTCGACGCGAGCAGTGCGCTACGACCCTGGTGCCTGCCGCTTTCCCAGGCCGAGCAGTATGACAAGGCCATGGCCCTGGGCATGATGCACGACCTGCAACCGAGGATGCCGTTCAAGCGGCGCCTGCGCAGGTCGATACAACGCCTCATGGCCGGCAGGGTGCCTTCGGCCTTGGGCGAGAACGAGTTTTTCCGCAAGGCGGTCAGGCGGCACGAGCTGTTCTGGCTGTTGCGGCAGCGGTAAACAGACATAACCAAAGGGGCGCTTTACCGCCCGAATCGACAGTGAGTCTTTTGTGATCAATCCTCGTCCGCGAATCTTGTTCCTCATGCCCTACTTCGGGCGCTGGCCTTTCTGGATGCCGTTCTTCCTGGAAAGCTGCCGACGCAATCCGGATATCGACTGGCTGTTCTTCAGCGACTGCGGGGTCCCGGACAATCTGCCGCCGAACGTCAGGCATGAAAGCATGAGCTTCGCCGACTACTGCGCCCTGGTTTCCCAACGCCTGGGCATCGATTTCGCGCCCAAGGCCGCCTACAAGATCTGCGATATCCGACCGGCATTCGGGCTTATCCATGCCGATCGGCTGGAAGGCTACGATTTCTGGGGCTTTGGCGATATCGACCTGGTCTATGGCGATCTGCGGGCTTATTTCACGGCAGAGCGCCTGGCCAAGCATGACCTGTTCTCCACCCACGAGCGGCGGGTCGCCGGGCACTTGTGCCTGATTCGCAACAACGCCCGCCAGCGCGAGTTGTTCCGCAAGATCAAGAACTGGCAGGAGCGCTTTGTCGACCAGCAGCATCACGCCCTGGACGAGGGAGCGTTCACGCGGATCTTCCTCTGGCGCAAGAATTTCCCGGAGCCGTTGTTCAAGCTGGTGGGCAAGTTCAACCCGGAGCGCCGTCGCAGCGAGTTCACCGAGGCGTTCAGCACCCCCGGTGGAGTCATCAAATGGCATGACGGCAGCCGCAACTTCCCGACGTGCTGGTACTGGAAGGATGGGCGCCTGACCAATGATCGCGATGGCGCTCGTACCTTTCCTTATTTTCACTTCGTGTGCTGGAAGCGCAATGAATGGTCGGAGCTGCCGGAGCCCGATGCACAGGCGGTCCAGGCCCTGGCCGGCGAGTCGTCCTGGCTCATCGATGACACAGGTTTCCACCGGGGATAGTTATGAGCCAGCGCTTCAAGGTCCTGCAATTGCAGCCGGACTACAACGTCAAATCCCATGATTTCGCCGACCTGGCCGAACAGATCGTCAAGGCCTTGCCCGGCGAGCGTTATGAGGTCACCGCAGCGTTCCTGCGTGGCCGTCCCGGGCCGAACGACCCGGTGAGCCGGGCCGACCACTCGGTGTATTTCGATTTTTCCGACAAGTCCCTCAAGGGCATGCGCCTGCGGGCCATGTGGCGGCTGTACCAGTTCTGCCGCAAGGAAAAGTTCGATGTGGTGATCTGCAACCGCTTCAAGCCGGTAAACATGATGCTGGCGCTCAACCGCTGGCTGAAGGTGCCGTTGTGCATCGGCATTTCCCACGGGTTCGGCGAGTACGATCGGTTCTACCGGCGGCGCCAGACCCAGCGCCTGATCGATCGGCACTGGCGCTTCGTCGGCGTATCGCCAGCGGTCAAGCAGTACCTGCTCGATTGCCGGTGCGGCTTTACCGACCAGAACACCTGGGCCATCACCAACGCCATCGATATCGAGCAGGCCGAGGCCCTGCAGCACTCCCGCGAGCGCTCCCGGGAGTTGCTGGGGCTGGATCCGGCAGTACGCCTGGTCGGCGCGCTGGGGCGGCTGGTGCCGGTCAAGGGGCATACCTACCTGCTGCAGGCGTTCGCCCAGCTCAAGGGCAAGTATCCACAGACCCAGCTGGCGATCATCGGTGCCGGCCGCGAGGAAGCCAGCCTGCGCGCCGAGATCCAGCGCCTGGGCCTGGAGGGCCGTGCCCACCTGCTGGGCTTCAAGGAGAACGCCCTGCAATACGTGCGGGCCTTCGACATCTGGACCATGCCGTCGCTGGCCGAAGGTCTCGGCCTGGCCTTGCTGGAAGGGATGAGCGGACGGTTGCCAGTGATCGCCTCCAACGTGCCGGCCATGCTGCCCTTGATCGAAGGCGCCGGCGGCCTGGCGGTGGAGCCGGCCAATGTGCCGGCGCTGGCGGCGGCGCTGGATGCCTACCTGGGACTGTCCGACGAGGAATTGGTCGCCAAGGGACAGCAAGCCTATCGCTATTTGCAGAAAGAACATGATATCGAGGTATTCCGTGCGCAATACCTGCAGTTGATCGACTCGGGTTTGAATCAGGCGGGCAAGAGGCAGTAATGACAGACCAGCAACCTGTGGTGACGGTGATCATCGCCTCCTACAACCATGCGCCCTATATCGAGCAGAGCATCCTCAGCGTCATCAACCAGACTTACTCGAACATCGAGTTGCTGGTGGTGGACGATGGCTCCAAGGATGACAGCGTCGAGCGCATCCAGCGTCTGCAAGAGCGCTATGGCTTTGATTTTCGGGTCCAGCAGAACCAGGGACTGACCAACACGCTCAATGGCGCCATAGCCCGGGCCAGGGGCAGTCTGATCGTGCCGTTCGGCTCCGACGACATCATGGTGCCCGAGCGTATCGCCATTCAGGTGGCCTACATGGATGGCAAGCCTGAAGTGGGTATCTGTGCGGGCAACATCGAGCTGATCGACAGCGATGGCAACCTGTTCCCCGAGAAGCGCCAGCGCCGTGACGTGCCGTTCCGGCGCCTGGACTTCGAGGATATGTTCCTGGAGCGCAAGCCCTATCCGCCGGCGCCGACCCTGATGATTCGCCGCGAAGCACTGGACAAGGTCGGTGGTTTCGATCCGAACATCCGTCTCGAAGACCTGCTGATCGAGTTGAAAGTCACCCATGCGGGTTACTTCATCGATGGCCTGAACGTGGTGATGGCACGCTATCGCAAGCACGCCACCAACTCCTACAAGAACCATCGGTTCATGATCGACAACATCCTGCGTACCTACGCCTTGTTCAGTGATCATCCGCTGTACGACGAGGTGCGCTACAAGGCCCTGAACTCGATGTTTCTCAAGGTCTCCAATCGGGACCGGGTGCTGGCGCGCGAGCTGCTGGCACAGATCCCGCTCAAGGCCTGGGACAAGAAGACTTGGCGCGGCCTGGGCCGGTTGCTCTTTTCCCCGCTGGAAAAGGACTGAGCAAAAAAGACAGCCTTCGGGCTGTCTTTTTTGGTCTTGCCTGGAGGGTGGCGGGCGCCCTAGGGCGCCTTGAGCAGTCCCTGGGCCCGGCCCGGTGAGGTCGACAGGGCGTAGCCCGCTCGCAATGCATCCAGGTGTTCGTGGAACAGCCATTGGCTGTCTTCGGCATAGCGCTGCATGTGGCGCAGGTTGCGCTGGCGCAGGGCAGCCCTCAGCGGCGAGGGGTAGACCCGTAGATCGGCCAGGTCGATCAGGCCGAATCCACCATCCTCCAGGACCAGCACGTTCGCCAGGTGCAAGGAGCGGAAGTACACGCCACTCTCATGCAGGTCGGCCATGAACGTTCCGAAACGCTCGATCAGTGCAGCACGCTCCTCTGCGCTGCCGGCGTGTTGCAGGCTCTGGCGCAGGGTCTGCCCTGACAGCGGGCGATAGCGCACGGCGCCGCTACCGTCGGTCAGGCGATACAGGCCCATGATGGTCGGTGTGACGATCCCCATTTCACGCAGTCGCTCGCTATTGCTGGCAAAGCGTTCCGAATAGGGGTTGAACCCCCCGGAGGTGTACCAGCGACGGGGGCGGAACAGCTTGAGGAAGCTGCCATCTTCCAGGCGCAGGACCTTGGGCCCGAGGCCGTCGGACTCGATCACCTGGGCATTGGCGGTGAGCTGTTCGCTGCTGGCCGGCGCCAGCACCTGGCTCACCGATGGCGGCGAGCGCCGGGCTCGATGAGCGATGCACAGGGCGGTGATCAGGGCCAGCGGAATCCATAGCAGGAACCAGTGCTCCTTGGGACGCGAGATGATCCCGCCACCTTCGGTGAGGCCTGCGCCGATACCGAACATCAGCCAGGTCGATGCCAGGATCAGCAGGGGAGAACTGCGTAACTGCCAGCTCTTGAGCAGGGCCCAGGCCTGCATGAACAGCCAGGGCAGCAAGCCGATGATGCCCACGTAATACAGCACGCCGAGGGCGAAGTTATGGGGTTCGGCCAGGATGTAGCCGATATCGACATCCACGCTCAGCTCGGCGTTATAGCCATGCCCGATCCAGGGGTGGTTGGCGATGTAGCCCAGTACCAGCGTCCAGATTTCGAAACGATAGGAGTTACCGCGTTCGCCCAGCATATGCGCGAACAGGATCAGCACCGTGGTACCGCCAACCAGCATCGCTGCCAGCAGCAGCAGCGAGCGTCGGTTCCAGCAGATGAAGCAGATCCATGCTGCCGCCAGCGTCAGGGCCACCAGTGGGGTTCGCGAACCGGTGGCGATGACGGTGGCGAACATGACGATCATCGCCGGAACGCTCAGGAACAGAAGCCGCATGCGCTGGCAGGTCATGCTCAGCCACAGCCAATACACCAGGAAGAAGCCGAAGACATGGGAGCTCAACAGCGGATTGTCGAAGGCCCCGCTGCCTATCATGCGTGTCCCGGGTACATAGACCTTGCTGAACAGATACAGATTGAGGACCGAGGCCAGCAATGCGATGACTGCCGCGCAGAACAGCAGGGGCTGCAATACGTCGCGCCGATAGCTGGCCAACAGGCTGCAGCCGGCAAAGAGCATGAGCAGGTGCAATGGTGTCTTGAACTCGCCGGCCACGCTGTCGACCGGCGGGCTCCAGGCCAGGCTGACCAGCGCCCAGCCACAGAACAGCACCACGGCGATGAAGATCGGTTCGCGCACCAGGTGCTTCAGCTCGCCCGGACGCAGGCACAGTGCAATCAGGGTCGGGATGCTGAACAGCCCGTAGTACAGCTTGTGCAGCACGTTGCGACCGGGGATGAAGAACAGTGCGCAAAGCAGCAGCAGATAGCCAAGGGGCAAGATCCACAGGCAGATGAAATCGAATACTCGATTGGACGTATTGCGAAGAGCATTGAGTTGCATGCTTAGACGTTCATCCCAGAAATTAAGTGCGGCATCATAACGGCTAATGTCCGATGGTGTCGTTTGTCTGTTGAACGGCGGGATGGCGGGCGATTCTCGGAGCGTAATGCAAGCTGTGCTAAAGTCTCCCTCCTTTTTAACGACGTTCGCGTGATATGACCGATTCCAGTCCTGGCGCAAGCCCTTCAAGCTTGAAAATCTATTTCCGCCTGCTCGGCTATGTACGGCCCTACATTGGTCTGTTCCTCATCAGCATCATCGGGTTTCTGATCTTTGCCTCGACCCAGCCGATGCTCGGCTACATCCTCAAGTATTTCGTCGATGGGCTGTCCAACCCCCAGGCCGTGTTGTTCCCCAGCGTGCCCTACCTGCGTGACATGCAACTGTTGCAGGCGGTGCCACTGCTGATCGTGCTGATCGCCGCCTGGCAGGGCCTGGGCTCGTACCTGGGCAACTACTTCCTGGCCAAGGTTTCCCTGGGTCTGGTGCATGACCTGCGGGTCGAGTTGTTCAATAACCTGCTGACCCTGCCCAACCGCTACTTCGACAAGCACAACTCCGGGCATTTGATCTCGCGCATTACCTTCAACGTGACCATGGTCACGGGGGCGGCGACGGATGCGATCAAGGTGGTGATTCGTGAAGGCATGACGGTGATCTTCCTGTTCGCCTCGCTGCTGTGGATGAACTGGTTGCTGACCCTGGTGATGATCGCCATCTTGCCGCTGATCGCCGTCATGGTTCGTACCGCCAGCAAGAAGTTCCGCAAGCAGAGCAAGAAGATCCAGGTAGCCATGGGCGACGTGACCCATGTGGCATCGGAAACCATCCAGGGCTATCGCGTGGTGCGCAGCTTCGGCGGCGAGACCTACGAGCAGCAGCGTTTCCTCGCGGCCAGCCAGGGCAATACCGACAAGCAACTGCGCATGACCCGCACCGGGGCGATCTACACCCCGCTGCTGCAACTGGTGATCTACAGCGCCATGGCCATCCTGATGTTCCTGGTCCTGTACCTGCGTGGCGATGCCTCGGCCGGTGAGATGGTGGCCTACATCACCATGGCCGGCTTGCTGCCCAAGCCGATTCGCCAGCTTTCCGAAGTCAGCTCCACCATCCAGCGTGGGGTGGCTGGCGCGGAAAGCATCTTCGAGCAACTGGACGTGGAGCCGGAAGTCGATCACGGCACCGTCGAGCACGCCAGTGTCAGCGGGCACCTGGAAGTGCGCAACCTGAGCTTCACCTACCCGGGAACCGAGCGCCAGGTGCTCGACGACATCAGCTTCAGCGTGGAGCCCGGGAAGATGGTGGCGTTGGTTGGGCGCTCCGGCAGCGGCAAGTCGACCCTGGCCAACCTGATCCCACGGTTCTATCACCATGACAAGGGCCAGATCCTCCTGGATGGCACCGAGGTCGAGGAGTACCGCCTGCTGAACCTGCGCCGTCACATCGCCCAGGTCACCCAGCACGTCACCCTGTTCAGCGACAGCGTGGCCAACAACATCGCCTATGGCGACCTGGCGGGAGCGCCTCGGGCGGACATCGAGAAGGCCGCCGCCGACGCTTATGCCATGGACTTCATCTCCCAGCTTCCGGAAGGCCTGGATACCCAGGTCGGAGAGAACGGCGTGCTGCTTTCCGGTGGCCAGCGCCAGCGCCTGGCGATTGCCCGGGCGCTGCTCAAGAACGCGCCGCTGCTGATCCTCGACGAGGCCACCTCGGCCCTGGACACCGAGTCCGAGCGGCATATCCAGGCGGCGCTGGACAAGGTCATGAAAGGGCGCACGACCCTGGTGATCGCCCATCGCCTGTCGACCATCGAAAAAGCCGACCTGATCCTGGTCATGGACCAGGGGCGCATCGTCGAGCGTGGTACCCACGCCGAGTTGCTGGCACAGAACGGCTACTACTCCAGGCTGCATGCCATGGGCCAGGAAGAGCCTGCGCCTGGCGGAATCGCCTGATCCGCTTCGGGGGCGGCTCGCGTCGCCCCCCGTCCCCCTCGCCAGATGATTAGCACTTTGGCGGCATTTGTAGCGTCTTCCTTACAGTCTTGACCAAGGCTAAATAATTTCGCGTTTGTCGCTTGTTATGGTTCCGCCCAGAATCTTCGAACAGATCGGGAAGGCCAACCTTCTCGTATGAGAGGCGGAATGTTGCAGCGCTTTGTGTGGAAGTTGTTGCCCAAGACCCAGCGGCATTTCCTGCTTGGGCGCTTGTCGGTGGTGGATCGTCAGGTGGTCAACAAATCCATGTCCGCCAATGTGTGTTTCCCGGCGGAGTTCTCCCGCCGTTCCTGCCTGTTCATCCACGTTCCCAAGTGCGCCGGAAGCAGCATCTGCTCGGCCCTGTTCGATGGCTGGATGCCCGGTCACTTGCCGCTGTACTGGTACGAGCATCAGTTTCCCCGGATATATGCCAGCAGCTTCAAATTCGCCTTCGTCCGCGACCCCCTGGAACGCGCCTATTCGGCCTATGCCTTCCTGCGTGGCAACTCGTTGGGACGGCGGGACCGGGCTGCCCAGGAACTGGTTGCGCACTACCGCGACTTCGATGACTTCATCGGTCGCTGGCTGCATCCGGAAACCATCAACCGGCAGATGCACTTCGCTGCCCAGAGTGATTTCCTGGTGGACTCCCTGGGGCGTATGTCCCTGGATTTCGTCGGCTACCAGGAGCATTTGCAGCGGGATTTCCAGCTGTTGTGCGAGCGGTTGGGTATCCAGGCGCAACTGCCCCATGTCAACGGAACCCTATACCGCCACAGTACTCCCGTCCGGGAGTTGTGTTCGGTCCGTACCCGGCGCCTGGTGCGCCGGGTCTACCAGCGTGACTACGAGATGCTCGGTTATGAATGAAACCGCCCAGGAACAGCCGTCAATTCGCCCCTACAGCCTGGCGCTGTCGGCCGCTGCCCGGGCCGAGATCAAGCACCAGCAGCCGCGCTGCCTGTGGTTGACCGGCCTGTCGGGTGCCGGCAAGTCGACCCTGGCCAACCTGCTGGAGTTGCGGCTCAACGAATTGGGCATGCATACCTTCGTTCTCGATGGCGACAATGTACGCAGCGGCTTGTGCCGGGACCTGGGAATGGGCGTCGAGGCGCGCAAGGAAAATATCCGGCGCATGGCCGAGGTGGCGCGACTGATGGTGGAGGCCGGGCTGGTGGTGATCGTCGCGGCGATCTCGCCGTTTCGCGCCGAGCGTGATGCCGCCCGGGCGCTGTTCGCTCCCGGGCAGTTCCTGGAAGTTCATGTGAGCACGCCATTCGCTGCCTGCGCCCGGCGTGATCCCAAGGGCCTGTACCGGGCAGCCTCTGAGGGACGGATCAAGGACTTCACCGGGCTCGACAGTCCCTATGAGGCGCCGCTCGAAGCCGATTGCCGGATCGATACCGCAAGCATGGCGTTGCCCGAGGCGATCCGTTGCCTGCTGCAGCTTTTGCAGCGCAAATGAGCAAGGTCAATTCTTCGTCGGAGCCACGCAAGCCATAGAACTAGGCGGCGCCAACCCTGTGCTAATATCGCGCCCCTGTTCATTTTGTATGTGGGATGCTCCATGAAGTTGTCCATGCCGCGATTCGATCAAGCCCCCGTCTTGGTGGTCGGCGATGTCATGCTCGACCGTTACTGGCATGGTGGTACCTCACGGATTTCCCCTGAGGCGCCGGTACCGGTCGTCAAGGTCGAGCAGATCGAGGACCGCCCGGGCGGTGCCGCCAACGTTGCCCTGAACATCGCTGCCCTGGGCGCGCCAGCCTCGCTGGTTGGGGTGACCGGCGACGACGAGGCTGCCGACAGCCTGGCCAACAGTCTGCAGGGCGCTGGCGTGCGGGCCCTGTTCCAGCGCATCAAGCACCAGCCGACCATCGTCAAGCTGCGGGTCATGAGCCGCCACCAGCAGTTGCTGCGCATCGATTTCGAAGAACCCTTCGCCACCGACGCCCTGGCCCTGGCGGCCGAGGTCGACACCTTGCTGGACGGCATCAAGGTGCTGGTGCTGTCGGACTATGGCAAAGGCGCGCTGCGTAATCACCAGGTGCTGATCGCCGCCGCCCGGGCCCGCGGCATCCCGGTGCTGGCCGACCCCAAGGGCAGGGATTTCTCCATCTACCGTGGCGCCAGCCTGATCACGCCGAACCTCAGTGAGTTCGAAACCATCGTTGGCGGCTGCGCCGACGAGCACGAACTGGTCAGCAAGGGCGCCAAGCTCATGCACGACCTGGAGCTGGGCGCGCTGCTGGTGACCCGTGGCGAGCACGGCATGACCCTGTTGCGTCCGGATCATCCGCCCCTGCATCTGCCGGCCCGAGCCCGCGAAGTGTTCGATGTCACCGGTGCCGGGGATACCGTGATTTCCACCCTGGCGGCGGCGATTGCCGCTGGCGAGGAGCTGCCCCATGCGGTGGGCCTGGCCAACCTGGCGGCGGGTATCGTGGTCGGCAAGCTGGGGACCGCGGCCATCAGCGCTCCCGAGCTGCGTCGGGCGATCCAGCGCGAAGAAGGCTCCGAGCGCGGCGTGCTGAGCCTCGACCAGTTGCTGCTGGCCATCGACGATGCGCGGGCGCACAACGAGAAGATCGTGTTCACCAATGGCTGCTTCGACATTCTCCATGCCGGACACGTGACCTACCTCGAGCAGGCCCGGGCCCAGGGCGATCGCCTGATCGTGGCGATCAACGACGACGCTTCGGTCAGCCGGCTCAAGGGGCCGGGCCGGCCGATCAACAGCGTCGACCGGCGCATGGCGGTCCTGGCTGGGCTGGGTGCGGTGGACTGGGTGATCAGCTTCCCCGAAGGCACCCCGGAAAACCTGTTGGCCCAGGTGCGTCCGGACGTCCTGGTCAAGGGCGGCGACTACGGCATCGACCAGGTGGTCGGGGCCGATATCGTCAAGGCCTATGGCGGTACGGTGAAGGTGCTGGGGCTGGTGGAGAACAGCTCGACCACCGCCATCGTCGAAAAGATCCGCAAGACCGACAAGGCCCAGTGAGGCTCCTGTACTGAATCACGGCGCCCCTCGAGGCGCCGTTTTTTTTAGCCTTGGCGCCGGTTCTTGGCGGGCACCATCTTGCGCAGGATCTGCCGTGCCTTGACGGTCAGGCGTGCCAGCTGGGTGTCCTTTTCCGGTTCGCTCAGGCCGCGCTGCCTGAGCCAGTCCTTCCAGCGAATCCGCTCATCGCCGACCACCCAGCCTTCCTGCTGGGCGAAGCTTTCCGCCAGGTACAGGCCACGGGTGCTGGCCGGATGCAGTTGGTCCTTCTTCAGGGTGTACAGCTCGGCGCAGGGCTGGCCGTTTTCCAGGGGCATCAGGTACAGGTCGGGGCGCTTGCGATCCAGGCGGGCCACCAGTTGGTCGCCTTCCAGGCGTTCGTCGACATGGAACAGGCTCAGGGACTTGGCTTCCTTGGGGACATCCAGGCGCAGGTCGTAGATCAGTTGCAGCGAGGCGGTGGGCAGGTGCACGTAGGCCCGGGGGCGTTCCAGCAAGTGCAGGTTGGCGCAGCGAACCGGGCGCGCCGCGCCGGACAGCGGGGTCAGGCGAAAATGTGGTGTCTCGCGGTAATGCAGGGCCCCGGCATAGGGCGCCGGCAGCCAGGTATCGTTGAAGCGCCCGGCCAGCCAGCCTTCCGGGGTTTCCAGCAGGCATTCCTCGGCGATTTCCTGGATGGCGGTGTGCAGCGGCAGGTTCAGCTCATGGGCCGGCACGTAGCCGGAGATCAGCTTCAGGACCACATCGCCGCGGTCCTGGCGGCGCTGGCGCACCAGCACCCAATAGTCGCGGTTCTGCCAGTGCAGGGTCAGGCGCACCGAGACCCCGAGGTTCGCCAGTTCCAGGGCGAAGCGCTCGTTGTCGGCGACGCTCACCGGGCGCCGACGCTGCAGGGTCTGGGCGAAGTTCAGCGGCATGCCGACGCTCTGGTAGCAGAGCCCTTCGGGAGTCGCTTCGACGAACAGGGGCAAGGTCTTGAAGTTGCTGGGATTCTTTCTGATCAGCGGTCGCGACATCTCGGCTCCTTCCTGCGTCGGGGGCGGCCGCCCTGGCGGCGTCAGTTCTTGCCCAGGACCTGTGCCACGGTTGTCACGTTGTGGGCCAGGTGCAGTGGATTGATGGTCCCGACGATAGCACTGGCGACACCGGGCTGGTCAAACAGCAGCTCGAAACTGGCCCTTACCGGATCGGTGCCCGGGCTCAGGCAGACGTGGCCGCTGGCCAGGGCCTTCTTCACCAGGATGCCCTTGTGGTGGGCGGCGGCATAGTCAATGACCGCCTTCTCCGCCTGTTCGTTCAGATTGTAGGTAACCATGGCGCAATCGCCTTGCTCCAGCGCCTTCAGGCCGCCGTCGACGGTCTTGCCGGAGAAGCCGAAGCCGCGGATCTTGCCCTCTTGCTTGAGCTGGGCGAGGACCTGGTAGGCCGCGCTGTGCTCGAGAATCTCCAGATCGTTGCCGTCGGAGTGCACCAGCACCAGGTCGATGAAATCGGTCTCCAGGCGCTGCAGGCTGCGCTCCACCGAGAGCCGCGTGTGGGCAGCGCTGAAGTCATGGCGGGAGATGCCGTCGGCGAACTCCTCGCCGACCTTGCTGACGATCACCCACTCATGACGCTGGCCGCGTAGCAGCGGGCCCAGGCGCTCTTCGCTGCGGCCATAGGCCGGGGCGGTGTCGATCAGGTTGATGCCCAGGTCGCGAGTCAGCTTGAGCAGCATCCGCGCCTGCTGGTCGTCCGGGATCTGGAAGCCGTTGGGGTACTTGACCCCCTGGTCGCGGCCCAGCTTGACCGTGCCCAGGCCCAGGGGCGACACCAGCAGGCCGGTGCTGCCCAGCGGGCGATGCAGTTCGTGCAGGGTGAGTTGGCTCATGGCAGCAGTTGCTCCCAGGCCGGTTGGCCGAGCGGCGGGCGCGGCAGTTCCGGCAGCGGCTCGCCGTGGGCCGGGCGGATACCGTCGCGCTCCAGGACCGCCAGGACCCGGTCGGCGAAGTCCGGGGCCAGGGCCAGCTTGGTCGGCCAGCCCACTAGCAGGCGATCCTGTTCGGCGAGAAAAGCGTTGTCCGGGCGGACCAGGCCGGATTGTGCCGGTTCGGCGCGATCCACCCGCAAGGTGGCCCATTGCGCCTGGCTGAGGTCGACCCAGGGCAGCAGTTGGGCCAGTTCCTTCTGGGCGGCGGCGATCTGCGCCGCCGGTTCCCGGGCCACACCCTCGGCTTCGGCGAGATCGCCGCCCAGGTACCAGACCCACTGGCCATCGGCGGCCGGGTGGGTGGTGACGGTGATCCGCGGCTTGGGCCCACCGCCCAGGCAGTGGGCGTACAGCGGCTTGAGGGTCGTGCCCTTGACCAGCACCATGTGCAGTGGCCGGCGCTGCATGGCCGGTTGTTCCAGGCCCAGGGCCTGGAGCAGGTCGGCGGTGCCGGCGCCGGCACTGAGGACGATGCGCTGGGCGCGGATCTCGCGCTCATCGACCCGCAGTCCCGCCAGCTGGCCGTTTTCCACCAGGGGCTGGATTCGCTGGCCGGCCAGCAGGCTGTCGCCGGCCAGCTGGGCCAGGCGCTCAATGAGGCTGGGGACATCCACTACCAGTTCGGCCAGGCGGTAGACCTTGCCCTTGAAGCGCTTGTCCTGCAGGGCCGGCGGCAGTTGCTCGCCCTTGACCTGGTCGACCCGGCCACGCACGGCCTTGCTGGCGAAGAAGCTGGTGAGGTTGCCGGCCAGGGTGCCGGGGGACCAGAGATAGTGGGCCTCGGACAACAGGCGCACGCCGGCCAGGTCCAGCTCGCCATTGCCGGCCAGGGCTTCGCGCCAGCGCCGGGGCATGTCGGCGATGGCCTCCGAGGCGCCGGTGAGGGCTCCGTGCAGGGCGTACTTGGCGCCACCGTGGATGATCCCCTGGGACTTGACGCTCTGTCCGCCGCCGAGGCTGGCGTTCTCCACCAGTACTGTGGAAAAACCCTGGCGCCGCAGGCGAGCGTTGAGCCAGAGACCGGCGACGCCTGCGCCGACGATCAGCACATCGGTGGAAATAGCGGATGGCATGCAGCAACCTCGGAGAACCAATCGAAGCCGCAAGTTTCTAGCTTCAAGCCTCAAGCTGCAAGCGACAACCGGCGCTTGCGCCTTCTTGTCGCTCGAGGCTTGCCGTTGCCTTTCAGTGCCCGGCGGTCTTGGAGAACAACTGGATCACCGCCACGCCAAGGACAATCAATGCCATGCCCAGCATGGCCGGGATATCCAGCTTCTGGCCGTAGAACACCAGCGCGGCGATGCTGACCATGACGATTCCCAGGCCGGACCACACGGCATAGGCCACGCCCACCGGGACCGTGCGCATCACCAGGGTCAGCATCCAGAAGGCCACGCCGTAGCCGGCGATGACCAACAGCAGCGGCTGCGGGGTACTCAGGCCCTTGACCGCTTTGAGTGAAACAGTGGCGATCACTTCCGCGCAGATGGCGATGGCCAGGTAGTAGTAAGCGTTCATGGGAGGGTCCTCGTGACAGGGCTGCTTTCTGGGGTCGGCATTCTAGTGTTTGCCCAGATGGGGTAAAGTCATTTCCTATCTGAATAGTAGATAGGGCGCTCCATGAGTACTCAGTGGAACCTGGAACAGCTGCGGCTGTTTGTCGGCGTGGCTGAATTGCGTTCGTTCTCGGCGGTGGCTCGTCAGCAACGCAAGGCCCAGTCCGCGGTCAGCAGCGCCATCTCGCTGCTGGAGGACGACCTGGGTGTGAGCCTGTTCGAGCGTAGCAGCGGCCGCCCGCCGAAGCTGACCGAGGCGGGTAGCGCCTTGTTGCAGGAAGCCCGGGAAATCCTCCGCCAGTGCGATCGCCTCAATGGCCGGGCGCTGGCCCTGATGCGTGGCCAGGAGGCCCGGTTGCGCCTGGCCCAGGATGAGGCGATGCCCTACCAGCCGGTGCTCGACAGCCTGGAAGCCCTGGCCGAGCGTTTCCCTAGCCTCGAAGTACAGTTGGCCAGCAGCGCCCAGGGCGACGTGGCGCGCCGGCTGGTGGAGCGCCGGGCCGACCTGGGCCTGCTGTTCCACCACGAGCAGATGCCCGAGACCCTGGAGCGCCAGGCGCTGGGCAGCGTCGAGATGGTCACCGTATGTGGCGTGGGCCATCCCTTGGCCTGCCAGAGGCGGGTTGACCGGCAGATCCTCGCCCTGCACCGGCAATTGCTCATTGCGCCGCAGCAGAGCGGCTACCCCGGAGGCGAGCAGTTCAGTCCCCAGGTGTGGCGGGCCGACAGCTTCTACGTGCTGGCCGAATGGCTGATGCGCGGCCTGGGCTGGGCCTGGCTGCCACGGCATGTGGTGCAGTACTCGGCCTATCAGCACCAGATGGTGGAATTGGCCAGCGAATGGACCCCGCCGGCGCTGGTGGTGGAACTGGCCTGGCGCCGCGACGAACCCCTGGGGTTGGCGGCGCGTTGGCTGGCTGAACGTTTTGCCGTGCACCTGAAGGCGATCGGCTAAAAAACCGATAAACTCCGCCGCCATGAATAGAACTCTCTACACCGCACTGTTTTACCTGGGGCTGCCATTGGTGGCGATTCGTCTGTGGCTGCGCTCGCGCAAGGCGCCGGCCTATGCCAAGCGTATCGGCGAGCGTTTTTCCCTCGGCCTGCCGGTCATGCAGCCTGGCGGTATCTGGGTGCATGCGGTGTCGGTGGGCGAAAGCATCGCCGCGGCGCCGATGATTCGCGGGTTGCTGGCTCGCCATCCGCAGTTGCCGATTACCGTGACCTGCATGACTCCCACCGGCTCCGAGCGGATTCGCGCACTGTTCGCCGATGAGCCGCGGATCCAGCACTGCTACCTGCCCTACGACCTGCCGTGCGCCGCCGCGCGCTTTCTCGAGCGGGTACAGCCCCGGCTCGCGGTGATCATGGAAACCGAACTGTGGCCCAACCACATCGACCAGTGCGCTCGCCGGGGGATCCCGGTGGCCTTGGCCAATGCCCGGTTGTCGGCACGCTCGGCCAAGGGCTATGGGCGTTTTGCCGGCCTGACCGCGCCGATGCTGGCGCAGATGAGCCTGTTTGCGGTGCAGACCCGGGCCGAAGCCGAACGTTTCCGCCAATTGGGCGCGCGTGCGGAAACGGTGGAGGTGACCGGCTCGATCAAGTTCGACCTGAACATCGACCCGCAACTGCCAGAGCGCGCCGCCGAGTTGCGTCGACAATGGCAGGCCATGGAGCGTCCGGTGTGGATCGCCGCCAGCACCCACGAAGGCGAGGATGCAGTGGTGCTCGAAGCCCATCGGCAATTGCTGGCCAGTTATCCGAATGCCTTGCTGATCCTGGTGCCGCGGCATCCGGAGCGTTTCGACTCGGTGTTCGAGCTGTGCCGGCAGCAGGAGCAGGCGACGGTGCGGCGCTCCAGTGGCGAGTGGGTGACGCCCGCTACCTCGGTGCTGCTGGGGGACACCATGGGGGAGTTGCTGTTCCTCTATGCCCTGGCCGACAGCGCCTTCGTCGGCGGCAGCCTGGTGGCCAACGGCGGGCACAACCTGCTGGAGCCCGCGGCCCTGGCCAAGCCGGTGATCAGTGGCCCGCACCTGTTCAACTTCCTGGAGATCGCTGCGATGCTGCGTGAGGCCGGGGCCTTGCAGGAAGTGGACGACGCCCAGGGCCTGGCGGTGGCGGTGCAGAGCCTGTTCGAGCTGCCCCAGGACGCACGCAAGATGGGCGAGGCGGGCCTGGCGGTCATGCGCGCCAACCAGGGCGCCTTGCAGCGCCTGCTCGACGGCCTGGACCGTTTGCTGCAACAGCGCCCATAACGCTTGGCGTCGAATGACCAAGGCCACCTGAACGGTGGCCTTGGTCTTTTCGGTCCGCTGCTTTCAGGGACGAGCCTTGAGCTGCTCGGCGGCGGCCTTGGCCAGGTCCGGCGGCAGGAAGTCGCGGTCCGGGTTGTAGTCGGCCTTGAGGTAGCGGGCCAGGTCTTGCAGGTCCCCGGGGTTCAGGGTGCCGGCGGCCTGCTTCAGGCGCAGGTTGTCGAGGATGTAGTCGTAGCGGCTGTTGTTGTAGTTGCGCACCGAGCTGTACAGCTGGCGCTGGGCGTCGAGCACGTCGACGATGTTGCGCGTACCCACCTGGTAGCCGATTTCCGTGGCGTCCACGGCGCTCTGGTTGGAGATGATCGACTGGCGCCGGGCCTGGACCTGCTCGACGTCGGTGTTCACCGCCCGGTGCAGGTTGCGGGTGTTCTCCACCACCTGGCGGCGCAGGGATTCGCGTTGCTGCTCGGACTGGCTCAGGCGCGAATAGGACTCGCGGACCTGGGAGCTGGTCAGGCCGCCGCTGTAGATCGGGATGTTCAGTTGCAGGCCGATGGAGCGCTGCTCGACGTCGCCGTGATAGGGCGGGGCGATAGGGTTCGGGTTGGGGTTGCTGAAGCCCAGGGCGTCGTTGTCACCCTTCTTGTACTGCACCACCGCGTCCAGGGTCGGGGCGTGGCCGGCCTTGCGCTGCTTGAGGGTTTCCTCGGCGGCGCTGACCGCGTAGTTGCTGGCCAGCAGGTTGAGGTTCTGCTTGGCGGCCGTGTCGACCCAGGCCTTGGCGTCGTTCGGGGTCGGCGTCAGTACCGGCAGGGTATGGACGATGCCCTGGATCGCATGGTATTCGCGGTTGGTCAGGGTAATCAGGGCCTCGAAGGCATCTTCCACCTGGCGCTGGGCGACGATCCGGTTGGCCCGGGCGGTGTCGTAGCTGGCCTGGGATTGCAGCACGTCGGTCTTGTCCGACAGGCCCACGTCGAAGCGCTCGTTGGACTGGTCGAGCTGGCGCTTGAACGCGGCTTCCTCGGCCTTGGTCGAGGCCAGGTTGTCCTGGGCGCGCAGTACCGCGAAGTAGGTCTCGGCGCTTTGCAGGATCAGGTTCTGCTCGGTGGCCGAGAGTTGCAGGGCGGCCTGCTCGTTGACGTCCTTGGCGGCCTGCAGCTGGAACCAGCGGTCGGCGCGGAACAGCGGTTGGGCCAGGGTCGCCCGATAGACATTGCCACTGCGGGTAGAGGTCATCGACGGTTCGTCGAATTTGGTGCGGGTGTTGTTCATGTCCGCGCCGGCCGACAGGTTCGGCAGCAGCCCGGCCCGGGCCTGGGGCACGATTTCTTTCTGGGCGCCGTATTGGGCGCGGGCGGCGGCCAGGTCGGCGTTGTTGTCCACCGCTTCCTGGTAGACGCTGACCAGGTCGGTCTTGGTGACGGACAAAGGCGCTTCGGCTGCCCATGCCATTCCATTGGACGCACAAGACACGGCAACAGCCAGTGAGAGTTTGCGCAGCATTCGGCGATCCCTAGTATTGATATTACGCAGATAATCCAGGCGCCAAGGCTACGGCGCACCCCCCGGAGCGTCAAGGCTCGACGCTGCGCAACGAGTGTAGAGGCGCGGCCCTGGTACAACAATCCGTCGATTGCGCCATTCATCACGCTTATCGCTCGGGTGTTGGCGTTCTGTCCCGGCTTTGTCTAGACTGCCCCGGTTCTTGTCGGGGTGCCTTGCCATGAGGCTGAGATCGGATAATCCGGATCCCGTTGAACCTGATCAGGTTAAGGCCTGCGTAGGGAACAAGATTTCTCGTCACCCGGCGAGTCCTCTTGTGCTTCGTCCGGGATGTTGTTCGACAATCGAACATTCCTCTTGAGCACCAAGCACTGCACTCACTAGTCGCCTAGGCAGGGTGCGTCCGTCCGCTACAGGTTCGCTCCGACAAACTTCCACTGCCTGGATGCTGTCTGGAGAGCCCGTGATGACGACAAAACTAAAAAACGCTAGCAACCTCAGTGAGTCGGCCCAAGTCGACCAGCAATCGGTGCAGCCCTTTGCCCGCTCGCAAAAAATCTATGTCCAGGGCTCGCGCCCGGATATTCGCGTGCCCATGCGTGAGATCACCCTGGATGTGACTCCCACCGACTTCGGTGGCGAGATCAACGCGCCGGTGACCGTCTACGACACTTCTGGCCCTTACACCGACCCCAACGTGGTGATCGATGTGCGCAAGGGCCTGGGCGACGTGCGTTCGGCCTGGATCGACGACCGCGCCGACACCGAGCGCCTGGTCGGCCTGTCTTCCGACTTCGGCCAGCAGCGCCTGGCCGATGCCGAGCTGACCAAGCTGCGTTTCGCCCATGTGCGCAACCCGCGCCGGGCCAAGGCCGGTGCCAACGTCAGCCAGATGCACTACGCGCGCAAGGGCATCATCACCGCCGAGATGGAATACGTCGCCATCCGCGAAAACATGAAGCTGCAGGAAGCCCGCGCCGCCGGCCTGCTCAAGCAGCAGCACGCTGGCCACAGCTTCGGCGCCAGCATCCCCAAGGAAATCACCCCCGAGTTCGTGCGCGAGGAAATCGCCCGCGGCCGCGCGATCATCCCGGCCAACATCAACCACGTGGAGCTGGAGCCGATGATCATCGGCCGCAACTTCCTGGTGAAGATCAACGGCAACATCGGCAACAGCGCCCTGGGTTCGTCCATCGAAGAAGAAGTGGCCAAGCTGACCTGGGGCATCCGCTGGGGCTCGGACACGGTCATGGACCTGTCCACCGGCAAGCACATCCATGAAACCCGCGAGTGGATCATCCGCAACTCGCCGGTACCGATCGGCACCGTACCGATCTACCAGGCCCTGGAGAAGGTCAACGGCGTGGCCGAGGACCTGACCTGGGAGCTGTTCCGCGACACCCTGATCGAGCAGGCCGAGCAGGGCGTGGACTACTTCACCATCCACGCCGGCGTGCTGCTGCGCTATGTGCCGCTGACCGCCAAGCGGGTCACCGGCATCGTCAGCCGTGGCGGCTCGATCATGGCCAAGTGGTGCCTGGCCCACCACAAGGAGAATTTCCTCTATACCCACTTCGAGGAAATCTGCGAAATCATGAAGGCCTACGACGTCAGCTTCTCGCTGGGCGACGGCTTGCGTCCCGGCTCGGTGGCCGACGCCAACGACGAAGCCCAGTTCGGCGAGCTGGAAACCCTCGGCGAACTGACCAAGATCGCCTGGAAGCACGACGTGCAGTGCATGATCGAAGGCCCTGGCCACGTGCCGATGCAACTGATCAAGGAGAACATGGACAAGCAGCTGGAATGCTGCGACGAGGCGCCGTTCTACACCCTCGGCCCACTGACCACCGACATCGCCCCGGGCTACGACCACATCACCTCGGGCATCGGCGCGGCGATGATCGGCTGGTTCGGCTGCGCCATGCTCTGCTACGTCACGCCCAAGGAACACCTGGGCCTGCCGAACAAGGATGATGTCAAGACCGGGATCATCACCTACAAGATCGCCGCGCATGCCGCCGACCTTGCCAAGGGCCACCCGGGCGCGCAGATCCGCGACAACGCCTTGAGCAAGGCGCGCTTCGAGTTCCGCTGGGAAGACCAGTTCAACCTCGGCCTGGACCCGGACACCGCGCGTGCGTTCCACGACGAGACCCTGCCCAAGGATTCGGCCAAGGTGGCGCATTTCTGCTCCATGTGCGGGCCGAAGTTCTGCTCGATGAAGATCACCCAGGAAGTCCGTGAGTACGCCGCCAACCAGCGCATCGAGGCGGTGGATGTCGACGTGGCCAAGGGCATGGCCGAGCAGGCCGAGCGCTTCAAGCAGGAAGGCAGCCAGCTGTACAAGAAAGTCTGAGAGGCAGCGGCACGCGGCTAGCGGCAAGTAGCAGGCGAGGGCCCACGGCTCTTGCTTGCAGCTTGGCGCTAGCTGCTGCTCCTTGCCTCTGTCCCTTTTTCTTTCGAGACCACCGCCTTGAGCAGTCCAACCAGTACCTACTCTCCCGACCTTGCGGTCCCTGCCGACAAACGCGTATTCGGCGCCCGCGATCTGTTTTGCCTGTGGTTCTCACTCGGCATCGGCCTGATGGTGTTGCAAACCGGCGCGCTGCTGGCGCCGGGGCTGGGGCTGGCCCATGGGGTGCTGGCGATCCTGTTGGGCAGCGCGGTGGGGGTGCTGTTGCTGGCGGCCGTGGGGGTGATCGGCAGCGATACGGGGCTGTCCGCCATGGCCGCCCTCAGGCTCAGCCTGGGACGCCACGGCGCCCGGCTGCCGGCGTTGCTCAACCTGTTGCAGCTGGTGGGCTGGGGATCGTTCGAGATCATCGTCATGCGCGATGCCGCCAGCCTCCTGGGAGCCCGGACCTTCGGTGAAGGCAGCGCCTGGACCAGTCCCGTGCTCTGGACCCTGTTCTTCGGAGCGCTGGCCACCTTGCTGGCGGTCAGCGGACCCTTGACCTTCGTCCGGCGGATTTTGCGCAAGTGGGGGATCTGGCTGCTGCTGGCGGCCTGCCTGTGGCTGACCTGGAACCTGTTCGCCCGGGCCGACCTGGTGGCGCTGTGGAAGCGGGCCGGGGACGGCTCGATGCCGTTCGCCGTGGGCTTCGATATCGCCATCGCCATGCCGCTGTCCTGGTTACCGTTGATCGCCGACTACTCGCGCTTCGGCAAGAGCGCGCGGAATGTGTTCGGCGGCACCGCCCTGGGGTTCTTCATCGGCAATGCCTGGCTGATGACCCTGGGAGTGGCCTATGCCCTGGCCTTCGCGCCCGACGGCGAGGCCAATGCCCTGTTGCTGGCGCTGGCCGGGGCCGGGTTGGGGCTCCCGCTGCTGCTGATCCTGCTGGACGAGTCGGAAAACGCTTTCGCCGACATCCATTCGGCGGCGGTGTCTAGCGGTATCCTGCTGCGGCTGCAGGTCGAGCACCTGGCCCTGGGCATTGGCGTGCTCTGCACCTTGATCGCCTGCCTGGCGCCGTTGGCCCAGTACCAGAACTTCCTGCTGCTGATCGGCTCGGTGTTCGCGCCGCTGTTCGGCGTGGTACTGGTGGATCACTTCATCCTGCGCCGGCGCGGTGCCCGGGCCTCACTGGCGGCCTGGCACGGTCCGGCACTGCTGGCCTGGCTCGGTGGGGTGAGCACCTACCACCTGCTGGCCAATTTCTATCCGGATGTTGGGGCAACCCTGCCGTCGCTGTTGCTGGCAGGGCTGTTGCACGGAGTGCTGGGCTTCAGTCGGCGTCGGGAAGCAGCTCGGGCTTGAGTATGCCGCGCAGGCGCGAGTAGGGGATCTGCAGCTCGACGTGGCCCAAGGGGGCCGGGGCGATGCTGTTGACGTCGTACTTGAGGGTCACCACGTTGCGGGTCAGGGCCACGTTCGGGGTCTTCTGGAATGGCCAGGTCCTGATGAACTCGGCCTCGCGATCCAGGTGGGTGCTGATCAGCCAGTTGTTGTGGGCGACCCGGGCGGCCTTCCAGAACATCTCTTCCTGGCCGGGCAGCAGCATGTCGGCCAGGCCCAGGGCCTTGTGCTGCTGGCGCGAATAGTTGACGAAGCCACGGCCCGGCGTGCCATTGGCGGTACCGGTGTCCAGGTAGCTGGCCAGTTCGACGATCACCAGGCCGTCATGCTGGTCGCGTAGCTTGGATTGCAGGTACATGCCGTGGCGGTCCGCGGCGCTGCGCAGGAACTGCTCGCGGTAGGCCACCAGGCTGGCCGGCATCGGCGCCTCGGGGCTGGTACGAGTCATCTGCAACAGGCGTTTCTCGACGATGGCATCCAGCTGCGGCTCGGCGGGGAAGTGCACGAGGTCGAGGTTGACCAGCGGGCAGTCGGCACCGCTGCAGCCGGATTTGAGCTGTTCGGATTTATCTCGGGTGACCTCCAGGGGGGCCTTGTAGCTTGGCTGGAACAGGCTCTGGCAGGCGCCCAGGGTCAGGGCGATGCAGGCCACGGAGGCGATTTTGACAAGCGACATGGGCGTCCTTCATAAACCAGGGGGAGGCGAAAGCTACCGGCTTCGACTACCTGCGGGGCAGTCGGTTCGCCACTAAGCTCAATGGAGGCAATTAGAGTAGGTTTAGCCCCTCGCCGTCTATCCCGCTGAGGGCAAAGGGGCTGCATGGGCAGGCGCGAGCGCGTTAGGATTGCGCGAAGTCGAGGAGGATCCTCGGATCGAACAGGTAGTACACGAGGATTGTTATGACTGACTTTGCCCACTCCACGCCGAGTGCCGTCGAGATCATCCGGCGCGAAAACTGTTTCCAGGGTTTCTATCGGCTCGAACGCCTGCACTTGCGCCACGAGCTGTTCGCTGGCGGCATGGGACCTGAAATCAATCGTGAAGTCTTCGTCCGTCACGATGCGGTCTGCGTACTGCCGTACGATCCGCAGCGCGACGAGGTGGTGCTGATCGAGCAGTTCCGCGTTGGCGCCATGGGCAAGGCCGCCTCGCCCTGGCTGGTGGAGCTGGTGGCTGGCCTGATCGACAAGGACGAGCAGCCCGAGCAGGTCGCCCGTCGCGAGGCGCAGGAGGAGGCGGGCCTGGACATCTCGGCGCTGTGGCCCATGACCCGGTATTTCCCATCGCCCGGCGGCAGTACCGAGTTCGTCCATCTGTACCTGGGACGCTGCGACAGCAGCGCCGCCGGCGGACTGTACGGGCTGGAGGAGGAAGCGGAGGATATCCGGGTTTCGGTGATGGCCTACGAGGATGCCCAGCAGGCCATGCGTGACGGGCGGATCTGCAATGCGTCCAGCATCATTGCCTTGCAGTGGCTGGCGCTCAATCGCGCGCAAGTGAGGGGATTATGGTCGTAAACAAGGTGCGTGATCGCTATCGGGTGGACCTCGCGGGGCTGCAAGCTTCCTGCGAGGCCAACTACGCCCGGTTGATGCGCCTGTTGCCCGACATGCGCAACCAGCCGGAGGCGCGACGCATCGCCGTGACCCAGGGCGAGCAGATGCTTGGCGTGCTGGCCCTGGAGGTGGTGCTGGCCTGTCCCTATACCACCACCTTGCAGGTGCGCCAGGAGCACAGCCTGCCCTGGCTGCCGGTCCCGCAGCTGGAAGTGCAGGTCTACCATGACGCGCGCATGGCCGAGGTGATCAGCGCCGAGCACGCACGGCGCTTTCGCAGCATCTATCCCTATCCCAACGCCTTCATGCACCAGCCGGACGAGAAGGCCCAGCTGAACATCTTCCTCGGCGAATGGCTGAGCCATTGCCTGGCCTGCGGGCACGAGTTCGAGGCCGTGCGCTAGGCCGGCAAGCGGACAGAATGAAGATGTGAACTGGGTCCGGTTCCGCGGTTTCCACCTGGCGACTTCCCCAAGCATAATTGCCCCATTCCTCATGCCTTGGTCCTGCCCTGGGAGAACTCCTTGCCAAGCGTACCCGCTTTGCCCGCCGATGATTCCGTGTTGCTGGTGCAACTGTCGGACAGCCACCTGTTTGCCGAGACGCACGGCACGCTGCTGGGCATGAACACCGCCGACAGTCTGCAACGGGTCATCGACCTGGTGCTGGCGCAACAGCCACAGGTCGACCTGGTGCTGGCCACCGGCGACTTGTCCCAGGACGGCAGCCTGCAGTCCTACCAGCGCTTTCACCAGTTGAGTGCGCAGATCCCGGCACCCGCCCGCTGGTTGCCGGGCAACCACGACGAACCAGGCGTCATGCGCCTGGCCGCCCAAGGCAGCGAGCTGCTGCAACCTGTGGTGGACATCGGCAACTGGCGCATCATCCTGCTGGATTCGTCCGTGCCGGGCTCGGTACCGGGGTTTCTCCAGGACGAGCAGCTGCAACTGCTGGTCCGCTCCCTGGACGAGGCGCCAGGGCGTCATCACCTGATCTGCCTGCACCATCATCCGGTGTCCATCGATTGTGCGTGGATGGAGCCCATCGGCCTGCGCAATGCCGAGGCCTTGTTCGAGGCGATCGAGGGGCGGCCGCAGGTCCGGGCCTTGTTATGGGGCCATGTACACCAGGAGATCGACCGCTGGCGCGACGACCTGCGACTCTTGGCCTCACCCTCGACCTGCATCCAGTTCGAGCCTCGCAGCGATGACTTCAAGGTCGAGGAGCGGGCGCCGGGTTACCGCTGGCTGCGGCTGCTGGCCGACGGACGGCTGGAAACCGGCGTACAGCGGGTCGAGGGTTATGCCTTCACCGTGGACTACGGCAGCGACGGTTACTGAAGCCGCTTCGTAACCCGGCGCCATCCCTGTAAACTGCGGCCTTTGCCCAGGCACAGGGAGTCTGCATGTCCGCTTCCATCCTTTATATCCACGGCTTCAATAGCGCTCCGGCTTCGACCAAGGCCTCCCAGTTGCGCCGGGTCATGGAGCAGATCGGCCTGGGCGACCATTTGCGGGTACCGGCCCTGCACCATCATCCGCGCCAGGCCATTGGCCAGCTGGAGCAGGCGATCGTCGAGCTGGGCCGTCCATTGCTGGTCGGCAGCTCGCTCGGCGGCTACTATGCGACACACCTTGCCGAGCGCCACGGTCTGAAAGCCTTGCTGATCAATCCCGCCGTCAACCCGCACCGCCTGTTCGATGGTTACCTGGGCCCGCAGCAGAACCTGTATACCGATGAAACCTGGGAGCTGACCCTCGATCACGTGGCGGCCCTGGAGGCATTGGAGGTCCCGCCGCCTCAGGATCCGCAGCGTTACCAGGTCTGGTTGCAGACCGGGGACGAGACGCTGGATTATCGCCACGCCCAGGCGTACTACCGCGCTTGCGCCTTGCGCATCCAGGCAGGCGGCGACCATAGTTTCCAAGGTTTTACCGGCCAATTGCCGGCGATGTTGAGTTTTGCCGGCATTACCGCCGATCAGTACCAGGCGTTCGACTTCACCGCACTGTGAAGCCGCGCCCCATATTCATTGAACGACTAACGACGAGAACCCATGGCCACTCCCAGCGCTAGCTCCTATAACGCAGACGCCATCGAAGTCCTCTCGGGACTCGACCCGGTGCGCAAACGCCCGGGCATGTACACTGACACCACGCGGCCCAACCACCTGGCCCAGGAAGTCATCGACAACAGTGTCGACGAAGCCCTGGCCGGCCATGCGAAGTCGATACAGGTCATCCTGCATGCCGATCATTCCCTGGAAGTGTCCGACGACGGTCGTGGCATGCCGGTGGACATCCACCCGGAAGAGGGCGTATCCGGCATCGAGCTGATCCTCACCAAGCTCCACGCCGGCGGCAAGTTCTCCAACAAGAACTACCAGTTCTCCGGCGGCTTGCACGGGGTGGGCATTTCCGTGGTCAACGCCCTGTCCAGCCAGGTACGGGTGCGGGTCAAGCGCGATGGCAGCGAGTACCAGATGACCTTCGCCGACGGCTACAAGGCTTCCGAGTTGGAAGTGGTCGGCAGCGTTGGCAAGCGCAATACCGGTACTTCCGTGTTCTTCGCCCCGGACCCGAAATACTTCGATTCGCCGAAATTCTCCGTCAGCCGCCTCAAGCACGTGCTCAAGGCCAAGGCCGTGCTGTGCCCGGGCTTGCTGGTCAGCTTCGAGGACAAGGGCACCGGCGAGAAGGTCGAGTGGCACTACGAAGATGGCCTGCGTTCCTACCTGGTGGATGCCGTCAGCGAGTTCGAGCGCCTGCCGTCCGAGCCGTTCTGCGGCAGCCTGGCGGGTAACAAGGAGGCAGTGGACTGGGCCCTGCTGTGGCTGCCCGAGGGCGGCGACAGTGTCCAGGAAAGCTACGTCAACCTGATTCCCACCGCCCAGGGCGGTACCCACGTCAACGGCTTGCGCCAGGGCCTGCTGGACGCCATGCGCGAGTTTTGCGAGTTCCGCAACCTGTTGCCGCGCGGCTTGAAGCTGGCGCCGGAAGACGTCTGGGAGCGGATCGCCTTCGTCCTGTCGATGAAAATGCAGGACGCGCAGTTCTCCGGCCAGACCAAGGAACGCCTGTCGTCCCGCGAGGCTGCGGCGTTCGTCTCTGGAGTGGTCAAGGACGCCTTCAGCCTGTGGCTCAACGCCAACCCCGAACTGGGCATGCAGCTGGCGGAGCTGGCCATCAGCAACGCCGGCCGGCGCCTGAAGGCCAGCAAGAAGGTCGAGCGCAAGCGCATTACCCAGGGCCCGGCATTGCCGGGCAAGCTGGCCGATTGTGCCGGCCAGGACCCGATGCGTTCCGAGCTGTTCCTGGTGGAAGGTGATTCCGCCGGTGGTTCGGCCAAGCAGGCAAGGGACAAGGAATACCAGGCGATCCTGCCGCTGCGCGGCAAGATCCTCAACACCTGGGAAGTGGACGGCAGCGAGGTGCTGGCCAGCCAGGAGGTGCACAACATCGCCGTGGCCATCGGCGTCGATCCGGGCGCCGAGGACATGAGCCAGTTGCGCTACGGCAAGATCTGCATCCTCGCCGACGCCGACTCCGACGGCCTGCACATCGCCACCTTGCTCTGCGCCCTGTTCGTCCAGCATTTCCGCCCGCTGGTGGATGCCGGCCACGTCTACGTAGCCATGCCGCCGCTGTACCGGATCGACCTGGGCAAGGAGATCTTCTACGCCCTGGACGACGCCGAGCGTGACGGCATCCTCGATCGCCTGGTGGCCGAGAAGAAGCGCGGCAAGCCGCAGGTCACCCGATTCAAGGGCCTGGGCGAAATGAACCCGCCGCAACTGCGCGAGACCACCATGGACCCCAATACCCGGCGCCTGGTGCAGTTGACCCTGGACGACGTCGAGGCCACCGCGGAAATCATGGACATGCTGCTGGCCAAGAAACGCGCCGGCGACCGCAAGTCCTGGCTGGAGTCCAAGGGCAACCTGGCCGAGGTGCTGGCCTGATGCACAAAGGCCTGGTCCTGGCCCTGGCGCTATCGGCAACCTCGGCGGTGGCCGCGCCGGCCCCCGAGCTGAGCCTGCTGTCCGAGCATCCGGTAGAAGGCATGCGCGGCGGCAACCTCTCGGGGCTGGCGCTGTGCGGCCAGGAGCTGTGGACCGTCTCGGACCGCGACGACGACCAGATCTACCGGCTCGATACCCGCGACAGCGTCTGGCAGGCCGAGACGGTCAAGCTGGAGGTGCCGCCGGTACCCGATACCGGCTTGCCCTGGGGGTTGAAGTCACGGACCTGGGCGGCGTCCTTCGTGCGTGGCGGAGACCTGGACTTCGAAGGCATTTCCTGCGATGCCGCCGGCAACAAGTATGTGGTCAGCGAGGCCCATGCCTCGGTGTTGCAGGTCCCGGCCCAGGGCGCGCCCGAGTGGTTGAAGATTTCCCCGCTGATGGTCCGCGAAGCCCGGGCCAGCGGCATGCTGCTGCACTTCAACGCCTTGTTCGAGGGGCTGGCGGTGAACCCGGCCGGGGATCGCATCTGGCTGGCGGCGGAGCGTGAGCGGCGCGGCCTGTTGCTGATCAAGCGCGGGCAGAGCACCTGGGATTGCGATGGCGGTTGCGTGCTGCTCAGCGAAGCCGGCCTGCAGATGCAGCCCGAGCAGGCGCCCCATGCCAAGGCCGTGACCCGTGACTTCGCCGATCTTTCGCTGTTCGACGGCAAGCTGTTCACCCTGGAACGCAACGCCTACCAGATCTGCCGCCGCGATGCGCAGAGCGCCAAGGTCGAGCAGTGCTGGTCCTTCGCTGCCGAAGCCCTGGTGGAGTCACGGCGTTATCCACAGCCCTACGGCCTGGCCGAAGCCCTGGTGGTGGATGCCGAAGGCGCCTGGATCGGCCTGGATAACAACAATGGCGCCCGCGCCGATGGTGAAAGCCGACCGATCGTCTGGCGCTTTGCCGCGCCGCAAGGCGGCTGGAGTGCCAAACCGTGAGCCAGCAACCGGGGCGCAGTGCCGGCCGAGTGTTGCTGATCCTGGCCTGGGCGGCGGGGCTGTTCCTGGCCACGCGGTTCTTCGCCGATTGGGAAGCGCGCCAGGAGAACCCCAACACTGTCGTCAGTTCGCAACAACATGAGGGTTACATCGAAGTGAAGTTGGTCGGCAACGGCCAGGGGCATTTCGTCGCCAGCGGCCATATCGACGGCCAGCCGGTGCAATTCATGCTCGATACCGGCGCCACCGAAGTCTCGATCCCCTCCGGGCTGGCCGAGCGCCTGGGCCTGGAGCGAGGACTGCCGGTGACCCTGAGTACCGCCAACGGTCGCAGCGAGGGCTACCGGACCCGTATCGAGCGTCTGCAACTGGGCGATATCACCCTGCGCGATGTCCGGGCCCTGGTGGCTCCAGGGCTCGACGGGGACCAGGTCCTGCTGGGCATGAGCGCTTTGAAGAAACTTGAATTTACTCAGCGCGGCGGCACCATGCTGCTGCGCCAGACCACGAACCAATGAGGCCCGCATGAGCGACTCCCTTGATCTCAGCCTGGATGGCGTAGAACGCCGGTCACTGGCTGACTTCACCGAAAATGCCTACCTCAACTACTCCATGTACGTGATCATGGACCGTGCGCTGCCGCATATCGGCGACGGCCTGAAACCGGTACAGCGGCGTATCGTCTACGCCATGAGTGAGCTGGGGCTGGATGCCGATTCCAAGCACAAGAAGTCCGCCCGTACCGTGGGTGACGTGCTCGGCAAGTTCCACCCGCACGGCGACTCCGCCTGCTACGAAGCCATGGTGCTCATGGCCCAGCCGTTCAGCTACCGCTACACGCTGGTGGACGGCCAGGGTAACTGGGGTGCACCGGACGATCCCAAGTCCTTCGCGGCCATGCGTTATACCGAGGCGCGACTGTCGCGCTACTCCGAGGTGCTGCTCAGCGAGCTGGGCCAGGGCACCGCGGACTGGGGGCCGAACTTCGACGGCACGCTCCAGGAGCCGCTGGTGCTGCCGGCGCGCTTGCCGAACATCCTGCTCAACGGCACCACCGGCATCGCCGTGGGCATGGCCACCGACGTACCGCCGCATAACCTGCGGGAAGTGGCTTCGGCCTGCGTACGCCTGCTGGACGAGCCCAAGGCCACGGTGGAACAGCTGTGCGAGCACATCCAGGGGCCGGACTATCCCACCGAGGCGGAGATCATCACCCCGCGTGCCGACCTGCTGAAGATCTACGAGACGGGTCGTGGCTCGGTGCGCATGCGCGCCGTGTACCGGGTCGAAGACGGCGACATCGTGGTTTCCGCGTTGCCGCACCAGGTTTCCGGGGCCAAGGTGCTGGAGCAGATCGCTGCCCAGATGCAGGCCAAGAAGCTGCCGATGGTAGCCGACCTGCGGGACGAGTCGGATCACGAGAACCCTTGCCGTATCGTGATCATCCCGCGTTCCAACCGGGTCGATCCGGGCGAACTGATGCAGCACTTGTTCGCCACCACCGACCTGGAGTCAACCTACCGGGTCAACGTCAACATCATCGGCCTGGACGGCAAGCCGCAACTGAAGAACCTGCGTGCGCTGCTGGTGGAATGGCTGGAGTTCCGGGTCGCCACCGTGCGCCGCCGCTTGCAGTTCCGCCTGGACAAGGTCGAGCGCCGCCTGCACCTGTTGGACGGCTTGCTGATTGCCTACCTCAACCTGGATGAAGTAATCCACATCATCCGGACCGAGGACCAGCCACGGGCCAGGCTGATCGAGCGTTTCGCCCTCAGCGAGATCCAGGCCGACTACATCCTCGACACCCGCCTGCGGCAACTGGCACGACTGGAAGAGATGAAGCTGCGGGCCGAGCAGGACGAACTGCTCAAGGAACAGGCCAAGCTGCTGGCGCTGCTCAACAGCGAAGCCAAGCTCAAGAAGCTGGTGCGCACCGAGTTGCTGCAGGACGCCGAGACCTATGGCGACGACCGTCGTTCGCCGATCGTCGAACGTGCCGAAGCCAAGGCCCTGTCGGAAAACGAGCTGATGCCGACCGAACCGGTGACTATCGTTCTGTCGGAAAAAGGTTGGGTCCGCTGCGCCAAGGGGCATGATATCGACGCCACTGGCTTGTCCTACAAGGCTGGTGACGGCTATAAGACCGCTGCCGCCGGGCGTTCCAATCAGTTCGCGGTGTTCATCGACTCCACCGGTCGCAGTTATTCGGTGGCGGCCCACACGTTGCCATCGGCCCGTGGCCAGGGCGAACCGCTCACCGGCCGCCTGACGCCGCCGCCGGGCGCGACCTTCGACTGCGTGCTGCTGCCGGACGACGAGGCGCTGTATGTGATCGCCTCCGATGCCGGCTACGGCTTCGTGGTCAAGGGCGAGGACCTGCAGGCCAAGAACAAGGCGGGCAAGGCGCTGTTGAGCCTGCCGAACAACGCCAAGGTCCTGGCGCCAAGGCCGGTGGCCGATCGCGAGCAGAACTGGCTGGCCTCGGTGACCACCGAAGGTCGCCTGCTGGTGTTCAAGATCAGCGACCTGCCGCAGCTGGGCAAGGGCAAGGGCAACAAGATCATTGGGATTCCCGGTGAGCGAGTCGCCAGTCGCGAGGAGTATGTGACCGATATCGCGGTGCTGCCGGAAGGCGCGACCCTGGTGCTGCAGGCGGGCAAGCGCACCCTGTCGCTCAAGGCCGACGACCTGGAGCACTACAAGGGCGAGCGTGGGCGTCGCGGCAACAAGCTGCCGCGGGGCTTCCAGCGAGTGGATGCGTTGTTGGTAGAGCCTCTCAATTGAGAGGCACGATCAGCCATTTAACTGGTCGATCGTTCTTGGAACACTGGAGTCATGGCGCATATTCACGGATGATATGCGCTTTCAAACGCCGGCCTGGTCCGGCGTTATTCTGTTTTCTTGAGTATTTTCACTGTGGCTGGCCTGGTGGTCGCCACCTGGATGGGATGATGACTGTTCTGCGCCTTCCTTTTATTTTCCTGCTCGCGGGCGTTCTTGGCCTGGCGGGTTGCAGCGTTCACCAGCCGGTGTCGCTGTATCAGCTGGACAGCGGAAGTCCAGCCCAGCCGGCCAGCACCGGCATGTCGGTATTGCTGGGGCCGGTGCTGATTGCCGATTACCTGCAACGTGAAACCCTGCTGCAGCGCCAGGATGATGGCAGCCTGCAGGCCTCGACCGACGGCCGTTGGGCTGGCAGCCTGTCTTCGGATATCGATCAGTTGCTGCTGCGCCAGGTAGCCGGTCACCTGGATAGCCAGCGGGTGGTGTTGGCCCCGGCCACCAACGGCTTCACTCCGGATGTGCAGGTACTGCTGTCGATCACCCGCCTGGATTCCGGCAAGACCCAGCCGGCGGTACTGGATGCCCAGTGGCGCCTGATCGACCGTCGCGGCCAGGTACGCGACAACCGCATCGTTCACCTGCAGGAGCAACATGCGGGGACCACTGCGTCCCAGGTACAGGCGCAAGGCGTGCTGTTGCAGCGCCTGGCCGAACAGTTGTCCGGTGCCCTCAAGCCCCTGGCCAACCAGCCTGCGGTGGCCGAGGTTCCGCGCAAGGCGCCACCGGCGCCGGCGCCCAAGCCGGCTGAGCCGGAAAAGCGGCCGAAGATGCCGATGGCCACGCCGATCCGCACGGATATGGAAGTGTTCCGGTTCTGATGTGATCCGCAGCAAGACAAGGCCCGCCATTGGCGGGCCTTGTGGTTTCTGGGGGAGCAGGCACAAAAAAGCCCGTGCCGGGCTAATGCTGTAGGGGCGAGGCTTGCCCGCGATGTGCGTGTATCCAGTCAGCACGTGCGACTGTTAACGACCATCGCGAGCAATCGAGCGTCGGGATCACCTTGCATAACTGATCGGCATCACGCGCAGGGCCGGCTGTGTTGACAGGCGTTACAGCTTGGCCCGGGTCTCGTGCATGCGCGCCAGCTGTCGCTCCAGCATCGACGGGTAGGGTTCCATCAGGCGTTCGACGCAGCAGGCACCTTCCGGGCTGGCGATCGGACGGATACGTGCGCGCTGGCGCAGTAGGGCGTCATCATTGACCTTGCGCTCCACCAGCAGCAGGTTGCGGCTGTGCTGGGACAGCGCCAGGGCATCCTGGGCGGTCTCGGTCAGCAGCAGGTCGATCTGGCTCAGGCCGAACAGTCCTTCGCCCAGGGTCAGGCCCAGCTGCAGTTGCAGGGTGATGCCGCTGTCCGCCACTTCGATCTGCAGGGCATGGCCCAGGGCGCGCAAGAGCTCGCCGCAGCAGATGGCGTTGGTCAGGTAGTCATCGCCGCTGTCTTCGCTGTGGAACAGCATCAGCGTGCTGCCATCGTTCAGGGTGTGCAGCTCGCTCTGGTACAGCGAGGCCGCCTGGTCGAGGCAATCACGGTAGCGTTCGAGCAATTCCGTCAGGCGCGCCCGGGGCAGGCGCCGCAGCTGTTCCTGGGCGCCCAGTTGCACCGCCAGCACGGCGCTGTGCTGGGGTTCGGCCGGGACCTCGGGCTGCGCCTGGGACTTGGCCAACGGCGCCGAGGGCGAGGAATGATCGCGCAGGTCGGCGAACGGGTCTTCTTCGTCCAGTTCGTCTTCCTCGGCGCTGACCAGGTGCCGTGGCGCTGGTTTCAAGCCGGCCACCGGGGCGCTTTCATCGAAGCTCGGATCGCGCAGGTTGCGGATTTCGAAAGCCGGGGCGTCTTCTTCGTCCTGTTCTTGCGGTTCGGGCTGAGGCTCTGGCTCGGGGATCTCCGGGGCGAGGCGGGCGTGCAGCTGGCGCGCCAGGTCACCGATTTCATCCTGGCGCTGGATCGCCGGGGTATGTTCGTCCAGGTCCCGCAGCCAGACCCGCAATTGCAGCAGCGGGGTGGAGATATGGCGACCCAGGCGCAGGCTCAGGGCGAGCGCCAGGGCCAGCAGGATGGCGCTGAGGATGCCCATGCTCTGCAGGCTGATGGTCATCGGCTGCTGGAACTGGGCCATGTCCAGGCTGATCCGCAGATTGCCGGCGGTGACCTCCTGGAAGGTGATCTTGGTCTGGTACACGCCTTCGGTTTCGCCCAGCAGGCTGCTCTTGGGGCGTTGGCCGGCCTCGGCGAGGATGCGGTTGTCGACGCTGTAGATCGCCGCGTGGGCCACCAGCGGATTCTTGGTCAGGTTGTTGAGCAAGACGTTGAGGCTGAGGATGTCGTTGGACACCAGCAGCTCGGTGGCCGAGGTGGCGGTCTGGGTAGTCAGGCTCTGGCCCAGGGCGTCGGCCTGCTCATGCATGGCTTGCTTGAATTGCAGGCCCATCACGCCGGCATAGATCACCAGGGCCAGGGCGACCAGGATCACGTTATGGCTGGCAATACGCAATGCAATCGGTACACGGCGGTGGCGCAGTGCACGGAAGATCAGCAAGAAGAAGTTATCGTTTTTAACTGGCGTGGGCCGGTTCACTGAGCTCGGCTCTTTAGTCCGTGAAGTTGACGCGCAGTATAGCGAGAGGCCCTAGGCCGGCAAAGCGCTGGCTGTGCCCGATGGTCAGCGAAAATGGGTAGAATGCGCTTTTTTTTCCACCTCGGGGGTGCGCCTTGCGCGAAATTGTCCTGATAAACATCACCGGCGAAGATCGTCCCGGTCTGACTGCGGCCATTACCGGCGTCCTGGCCCAGGGTGGTGTGAACATTCTCGACATCGGTCAGGCGGTGATCCACGACGCCTTGTCGTTCGGCATCCTGGTCGAGATCCCGGACAACGAGCGCAGTTCCTCGGTGCTCAAGGACATCCTGTTCACCGCCTACAAGCTCGACCAGCAGGTGCGTTTCACCCCGGTGTCCGAGGAGGATTACCAGCAGTGGGTGGCGGGGCAGGGCAAGAAGCGCCACATCGTCACCCTGCTGACCCGCAAGGTCACCGCCGAGCAGTTGCAGCGAGTCAGTTCGATCACCGCCAAGTACGGCTTGAACATCGACCACATCGATCGCCTGTCCGGGCGCATGCCCCTGGATATGCCCGCCGACCAGGGCAAGGGCTGCATCGAGTTCTCGGTACGCGGCGAAGCCGCCGATCCCCAGGCGCTGCGGGCCGAATTCCTCAGTGTGGCCCAGGAGTTGAACGTCGACATCGCCTTCCAGGAGGACTCGCTGTTCCGCCGCAACCGGCGCCTGGCGGTGTTCGACATGGACTCGACGCTGATCGAGGCCGAGGTCATCGACGAGTTGGCCAAGGCCGCCGGGGTCGGCGATCGGGTCGCGGCAATCACCGAACGGGCCATGGCCGGCGAGCTGGATTTTCGCGCCAGCTTCAAGGAGCGCCTGGCCCTGCTCAAAGGCCTGGACGTCAGCGTGCTGGATTCCATCGGCGCCTCCCTGCGCCTGACCGAGGGCGCCGAGACCCTGTTCGCCGAGCTCAAGCGCCTGGGCTACAAGACCGCGATCCTGTCCGGTGGCTTCACCTATTTCGCCAAGCAGCTGCAAGCCAAGCTGGGCATCGACTACGTGTTCGCCAACGAGCTGGAAGTGGTGGATGGCAAGGTCACCGGCGTGGCCGTAGAGCCGATTGTCGACGCACAACGCAAGGCCGACCTGCTGCGTGAACTCGCGCACAAGGAAGGCCTGCGCCTGGAGCAGACCATCGCGGTCGGCGACGGCGCCAACGACCTGCCGATGCTGGGCATTGCCGGCCTGGGCGTGGCGTTCCGTGCCAAGCCGCTGGTCAAGCAGTCGGCCAAGCAGGCGATCTCGACCCTGGGCCTGGACGGCGTGCTGTACCTGTTGGGCTTGCGCGATCGCGACGGGCAGGCCTGATCGGGTACGAGTCTTCCCCCATGAAAAACGCCGCTGATCAGCGGCGTTTTTGTTTGCGGTGTTAGCCGGGCATCACGCCGTGGGCGCGCCCAGGCCCTGGCCCATGCGGACCGGCGAACCGGCCGCCAGCCCTTCGGCCCACTGCACCTGGTCCGGGCCGAACAGCACGATGGCGGTGGAGCCCAGTTTGAAGCGGCCCATCTCGGCGCCTTTCTCCAAGTGGATCGGGGCGCGGGCGGCCTCGTCGTAGCGCACGGTCTTGAGTTCGCGCTTGGGTGGCGTCACCAGGCCGGCCCAGACGGTTTCGATCGAGGCGACGATCATCGCGCCCACCAGCACCAGGGCCATGGGGCCGCGCTCGGTGTCGAAGATGCACACCACGCGCTCGTTGCGGGCGAACAGCTCGGGGACGTTTTCCGCGGTGGTCTGGTTGACCGAGAAGATCCGCCCGGGGACGTAGACCATTTCCCGCAGGGTGCCGGCCAGCGGCATGTGCACGCGGTGGTAGTCCTTGGGTGACAGGTAGATGGTGGCGAAGTCGCCGCCCATGAACGGCGCGGCCAGGGCCGGGTCACCGCCCAGCAGCTCCAGCACGCTGTAGCTGTGGCCCTTGGCCTGGAACACTCGCCCATGTTCGATCGGGCCGAGCTGGCTGACGGCGCCGTCGGCGGGGCTGAGCACCGCGCCCGGAGTCGGGTCCAGTGGCCGTGCGCCGTCTTTCAGGGCGCGGGTGAAGAAGGCATTGAAGTGCTCGTAGGCGGTCACGTCTTCTACCTGGGCCTCGGACATGTCCACCTGGTACTGCTTGGCGAACCAGCTGGTGAAGGCATTCTTGAACCAGCGCACGCGGCACTCGGCGATGCAGCCCGCCAGACGCGACAGCAGGTGGTGAGGCAGCAGGTACTGGCTGATGATGAACAAACGCTTTTTCATTGGGTGTCCTTAAAAACCTTAAATCTCTACGGGCGTATCGGGATGATTGCCCCATTCGCCCCACGAGCCGGCGTAGCCTTTGACCCGTGGATAGCCCAGCGCCTTGGCCACCAGGTAGGTGAAGCCGGAGCGGTGGTGGGTCTGGCAGTGGGTGATCACTTCTTTGTCTTTGCTGATGCCCAGGCTCTCGAGAATCTGCGGCATGTCACGGCGGATGCGCAGGTGGCGGGCCTGGTCCATGCCGGCGGTCCATTCGAAATTCACTGCGCCGGGAATGTGCCCGCCCTTGGCGGCCAGGACCTTTTCGCCCGAATACTCCAGCGGGCCGCGGGCGTCCCAGATGGCCAGGTCGGCGGCGCCGAGGCGGCTCTGCAGGTACTCGCGGGTGGCGGTAGGTTGGTCGTGCAGGGTCAGGGGCACCGGGCCGCCGACGGCTGACGGTACCTGGGTGGATACCGGCAGGCTTTCCGCCAGCCAGGCCGACAGGCCGCCATCGACGTAGTGATAGTGCGGGTGGCCGATCACATCCAGCAGCCAGATGAAGCGTCCGGCCCAGCCGCCGCCCTCATCGTCATACACCACATAGACCGCGTCGGGGTTGTGTCCGAGTTCACCGAACAGCGCCTCGAGGGCGGCCTTGGGTGGCAGCAGTCCGGGGGCTGGCGCCTGGCCGAGCTGGGTGCGCTTGGGGTCGACGAAGCGTGCCCCGGGAATATGCCCGGTGCTATAGCGGGCGGCGCTGGTCAGGTCGACCAGGATCAGTTCGCGGGCGTCGAGACGGGCGAGCAGGTCGCCGGGTTCGATGACCAGCGGCAAGCCGGAAAAGTCAGACATGTCAGGTCCCCAGGGCACAAAGGGTGGAATTGTAGCGCAAGCGCTACTGGCTGCGGTTGGTAAAGCTGTGCAAGGCTTTCTCGATGCACTGGGCGGTCTTGCCGAAGGCCTGGACGCTGGTTTCGGCCAAGGGCACGCCGCCCTGGTCGGCGATCGCCAGCAGCAGAACCCGACCATTGCAGGACAGCGAGCGGATCAGCAGGTGCTCGCCACGGAACAGCTGGCGCAGGGCCCCGGGCAGGTGAGGAGCGAATTGCCGATAGTTGTCCGGGGTCAGGCGGATCTGCGCGGACTTCTCCAGCAGGCGCTGCAGCAATGGGCTTTGCTTGGCTTGCAGGCTCAGCCCGGCGGCTTCCCTGGGCAGGCCATGCAGCTGTTGCACTCGCAACTGGCTGTGGCTGCGATCGACCATCAGCAGCATGATCCGCCGCATGCCACACGCTGCCAGGGCATCCCGGGCACAACCGGTGAGGTGCACGGCATTGGTGAAGGGGCTCGGCTCGAGCAGCAGCTCGCTGCACAGCTGGCGCCACTTGGCCAGTTCCAGGGCGGTCGGCGCTGGTGCGGGCAGCTCGCCATTGTGCAGGCGGCGCACGTTCCAGGGCCAGAGCAGGGCCTGGGCCGGATGCCAGAGATCGGGCTGGCTGTCGTTGCGGGCACTGTTGGCGGCTTGTTGGTGCAACTGCTGCTGGACCTCGGCGACCGGCATCTGCAGGTACAGGGCGGTGAGGTTCTGCCAGCGCTGGCCGTGGGGGTTGTTCCAGGAGAATTGCGCCGCCAGGGCCATGCCGTTGGCCAGCAGGACGCAGTTGGCCGGCTGGTTCAGCCAGCGCCGCAGTTCCGGGTCGTCGTCCAGGCGCTGTTGCTGGCGCAGCGGGTTGTCGCTGTCGCGGGCGATCAGCATGACCTTGGCCAGCAGGTGTTGCTCGCTGGTCAGCAGGCGGTAGCCCTGTTGCACCCAGATCGGCAGGTGCCAGGCTTGAACCAGGGCTTGGCAGACCTCCATCAGGCGTACGCCGAACAATTGCAGTTCAACCTTGCGCGCCGACTCGTGCTTGTAGATGACCCGCAGCTCCCACTCTTCCATCAGCGTGGGGTAGCTCAAGGCCATGGCCCACAGGGGAGAGAGGAACAGCAGGCTGCCCCAGTGGATGTCCTGCCACAGGCGGGCCAGGCGCCCGGCGAAGAAACCGTTGGCTTGTTGGGTGGCGTGCCGGCTGATCAGCTGCAGCTGCCGCAGGGCCTGGGGAATTTGCGCTTCGGGCAGGGTCGGCAGTTGTTCCAGCAATTCCTGGGTACGCTTGAGGCCCAGGCGGTTGACCGCGATTTCCAGGTTCTCCGCCGGCTCGCTCATGCTGCCGTGGGTATGCCGGTTGGCCTCGCGGATCACGCTAAGGGCCAATGCCGGGCTATCTTGCATCAGGTCGGCGATTTCCCGCAGCGAACTGCGATTATTGGCGATGGCCTTGCAGACCCGGTCATGGCTGGCTTGCGGCACCGGCAGGCGCACGGCGCAGAGAAGCTTGAGCCAGGCGTCTAGAGAGCTGGGCGCAGAGTGCGGGGTGCTGGTTTCATTGGACATGGTCGGGCGCAATCATTGTCTGCTGGGAACACGCCCGGAGTGGGCCAAACTGGCTTTTCGCCTTAACTGGCTATAGTCTGGCGCAGTTTTGCCGATAAGTAGAAGAAGAGTTTTAAGAACTTCCGAATATGACCTTGAACCCGACTCATAAGTACTCTCCTATCTATGGCTAAAATTATCGGCATCATCGTCGTATTCGCTAGCGTGCTCGGCGGATACGTGCTTTCCCACGGCAAGATCGCAGCGCTGATCCAGCCTTTCGAGGTCATGATCATCGGCGGTGCGGCTTTTGGTGCATTCCTCCAGGCCAACCCTGGCTACATGACGATGCACGTCGTCAAGAAATCCCTGGGGATGTTCAGTTCGCGTTTCACCCATACCTTCTACCTGGAAGTGCTGGGCCTGATCTACGAGATCCTCAACAAGAGCCGCCGCGAAGGCATGATGGCCATCGAAGGCGATATCGAGGACGCAGCCGCCAGCCCGATCTTCGCCAAGTACCCGGCGGTGCTCAAAGACGAGCGCATGACCGCCTACATCTGTGACTACCTGCGCATCATGTCCTCCGGCAACATGGCTCCCCATGAGCTGGAAGGCCTGTTCGACATGGAGCTGTTCAGCCTCAAGGAAGAACTCGAGCATCCCTCCCATGCGGTCACCGGTATTGCCGACGGCATGCCTGGTTTCGGTATCGTCGCGGCGGTACTGGGTATCGTGGTGACGATGGCGTCCCTGGGTGACGGTGACCAGAAGTCCATCGGCCTGCACGTGGGTGCGGCGCTGGTAGGTACCTTCTTCGGTATTCTCGCGGCCTATGGTTTCTTCGGCCCGCTGGCCCATTCCCTGGCCCACGATGCCAAGGAAGAGCTGAACGTCTACGAAGCCATCAAGGCGTCCTTGGTGGCCTCCGCTTCCGGCATGCCGCCTTCGCTGGCGGTGGAGTTCGGGCGTAAGGTTCTGTACCCGGCGCACCGTCCGAGCTTCGCCGAGCTGGAACAAGCGGTTCGCGGTCGCTAAGTCATGGAAAACAATCAGCCGATTATCATCAAGCGCGTCAAGCGCTTCGCCGGCGGACATCACGGGGGCGCCTGGAAAATTGCCTTCGCCGACTTCGCCACGGCGATGATGGCGTTCTTCCTGGTGCTGTGGCTGTTGTCCACGGCCACCCCGGAACAGAAGATCGCCATCGCCGGTTACTTCAAGGACCCGATCGGCTTTTCCGAAAGCGGTACGCCCTACATCATCGACCTGGGCGGCTCGCCGGAGCTGGCGCCGGAAAACACCCTGAACCCCGAGATCAAGTCCCAGCCCCAGCCGGACAAGGTCACGGTGGACTCCGAGCAGGTGGAGGGCATGGCCGAACAGGTCGAGCGCGAGCGTCTTGAACTGTTGCTGCAGGAATTGCAGAACAAGGTCGAGGAAAATCCCCAGCTGCAGAAGTTCAAGGACCAGATTCTTTTCGAGATCACGCCTGACGGCTTGCGCATCCAGATCATGGACGCCGAGAACCGGCCGATGTTCGACTCCGGCAGTGCCCGCCTGAAGCCGTATTTCGAAGACATCCTGCTGGCCATGGCCGACACCATCAAGGCGGTGCCGAACAAGATCAGCATCAGCGGCCACACCGACGCCACGCCTTACTCGGGCAGCGGCGAGTTCGGCAACTGGGAGCTGTCGGCCAACCGTGCCAATGCTGCTCGCCGGGCGCTGGTTGCCGGGGGGTATCCTGATCCGCAAGTGGCGCGGGTGGTGGGTTTCGCTTCGTCGGCGCTGTTCGATCGCAAGGATCCGTTCAACCCGGTCAACCGGCGTATCGACATCGTGGTGCTGACCAAGCGGGCCCAGCGCGCCATCGAGGGCGAGCAGGGCGACCAGAAAGCTCCGGCGCCGACCCAGGGCACTGGAGCCCCTGGCGAGGTACCGGGGGCGACAGTCGATCCGCACGCCTTGCCACCGGGTAGCGAACCACTGCCGGCCCACGAAGTGCGCCAGCGCCTGAACATCTTCGAGGACGGGGTGCTGAAAATGGATGAGCAGGGCGCGGCGGGCAAAACGCCTGCACCTGCTGCGCCAGCAACGGCCCCCACGGCCACGCCGGGAACCGCCAGGTAAAAACGACTAGGCCGCGATGATCGCGGCCTAGTCGTTTCTGCGTGGAGGCAGGGTCAGTAGCTGTCGTCGGGCAGGCTGGCGATGATCGAGCGGTAGCTGTTCATTCGCTGTTGCTGGATGCGGCCCTCTTCCAGGGCCTTGAGCAGAGCGCAGCCGGGCTCTCGGTCGTGCTTGCAGTCACGGAAGCGGCAGGTGCCCAGCAGGTCGTTGAACTCGATGAAGCCGGCTTCGACGTCGGCGCGGCTGACGTGGCCCAGGCCGAATTCGCGAATGCCGGGGGAGTCGATCAGCTCGCCGCCACCGGGGAAGTGGAACAGCCGGGCGGTGGTGGTGGTGTGGGTGCCCTGTCCGGAAAATTCCGACAGCGGGCCGACCCGGGTGGAGACGTCTGGCAGCAGGCTGTTGACCAGGGATGACTTGCCCACCCCCGATTGGCCGACGAACACGCTGATGCGGCCATCGAGCAGCGCTTGTAGTTGCTCCATGCCGTCGCCGTGATGGGCCGAGACTTCCAGCAGCGGATAGCCCAGCTGGCGATAGACCGCCAGCAGGGCGTTGAGCGCCGGGGCGTTCTGCGCGTCGATCAGGTCGGCCTTGTTCAGCAGCAGCAAGGGACGGATCCCGGCATGTTCGGCGGCCACCAGGTAACGGTCGATGAGGTTGGCGTGGGGTTCTGGCATGGGCGCGAAGACGATCACGATCATGTCGACGTTGGCCGCTACCGGCTTGAGCTGGCCACGGCTGTCGGGGCGGCAGAGCTCGGTGCTGCGGGGCAGTTGGGCGACGATCACCCCTATGCCCTGGTTGCCGGCGCGCCAGACCACCTGGTCGCCGGTCACCAGCGCCGGCAGGTTGGCCCGCAAGTGACAGCGAAACACCTGGCCGGCCAGTTCGCCTTCGCGGGCCTCGACTTCGACCTGGACGCCGAAGTGGGCGATCACCAGGCCGGTCTGTTCCGGCCCCAGGTCGCCCCCTTCCAGCGCCTCCATGACGGAGGACTCGCGTTTGGCGGCGCGGGCTGCGCGCTCACCCTGGATCTTTTCGATGCGCCAGTTCTGGCGGCGATTGAGCTGGCGTTTGGCCATTGATGTTCCGTGTCGATAATTACGGCGATTGGGTAAAACGGCGGCGAGTTTAGCACGCCGGGCAGGCCCTCTAGGCTAAACTGCGCAACCACGCCGAGGAGCCCACCCATGCAAAACCCGCAGAACCTGATTTGGATCGATCTGGAAATGACCGGTCTGAACCCCGACACCGACGTCATCATCGAGATGGCGACCATCGTCACCGATAGCAACCTGAATACCTTGGCTGAAGGACCGGTCATCGCCATCCACCAGAGCGACGAGATTCTCGCCGGCATGGATGAGTGGAACACTCGCCAGCACGGCAACTCCGGCCTGACCCAGCGGGTGCGTGAGAGCCGCATCGACATGGCCGAGGCCGAGGCCCGGACCATCGCCTTCCTGGAGCAATGGGTGCCCAAGGGCAAGTCGCCGATCTGTGGCAACAGCATCTGCCAGGACCGGCGCTTCCTCTATCGCCACATGAAGAGCCTGGAAAGCTATTTCCACTACCGCAACCTCGACGTCTCGACCCTCAAGGAACTGGCTGCCCGTTGGGCACCCGAGGTGCGCGACAGCTTCAAGAAGGGCGGTACTCACCTGGCCCTGGACGACATCCGCGAATCCATCGCCGAGCTGCAGCACTACCGCAAGCACTTCATCAAGCTCTGAACATGCTGGCGAGCGGGCCGGTTGCCTCGTGCCCGCTGCCGCCCTCTTTTGGTGCCCGCGCCAACTGAGTAGACTGCGCGCCTTCTTGAAGGGACCGCCAACATGTTGTTGATGCTTTATCTGATCGCCATTACCGCCGAAGCCATGACTGGCGCCCTTTCTGCCGGACGTCGCGGCATGGACTGGTTCGGCGTGGTCCTGATCGCCTGTGTCACCGCCCTGGGCGGCGGTTCGGTGCGCGATGTGCTGCTCGGGCATTACCCGCTGACCTGGGTCAAGCATCCCGAGTACCTGGTGCTGACGTCGGTGGCGGCCCTGGTGACGATCTTCATCGCCCCCTTGATGCGCCATTTGCGCTCGCTGTTTTTGGTGCTCGATGCGGTCGGTCTGGTGGCCTTCACCCTGATCGGCTGCATGACCGCCCTGGAGATGGGCCACGGCATGCTGGTGGCTTCGGTCAGCGGGGTGATCACCGGGGTCTTCGGCGGCATTCTCCGGGATATCTTCTGCAACGATATTCCGCTGATCTTCCGTCGTGAGCTGTACGCCAGCGTGTCCTTCGCCGCTGCCTGGTGCTACATGCTGTGCATCTATCTGCAACTACCCGGCGAGCAGTCGATCCTGATCACCTTGTTCGGTGGCTTTCTGCTGCGCTTGCTGGCGATTCGCTTCCACTGGGAAATGCCCAAGTTCGTCTACAACGACGAACATTGACGGCTGGCATGCTGGGCCAGGGCCCACTGCACATGTTCGCGCACCAACTCCGACGGGTAGTTCTGGCGGGCCTTCAGGGCTTCCAGCACCGGAATGGTGGATGGTGCGTTGCCCAGGCCCACCGCGAGGTTGCGCAACCAGCGCTCGTAGCCGGCGCGCCGCAGCGGTGAGCCTTCGGTATTGCTCAGGAACTGCTCTTCATCCCACAGGAACAGCTCCGCCAGTTCGGCGTTGTCCAGGTTGTGCCGGGGCTTGAAGTCGCCCTCTCCCGAGGTGCGGGCGAAACGGTTCCAGGGGCAGACGATCTGGCAGTCGTCGCAGCCAAATACCCGGTTGCCGATCAGTGGGCGCAGTTCTTCGGGAATGGCGTTCTTCAACTCGATGGTCAGGTAGGAAATGCAGCGCCGGGCGTCCAGCTGGTAAGGGCCGACGAAGGCGTTGGTCGGGCAGATGTCCAGGCACGCAGTGCAGCGTCCGCAATGTTCGCTGGCGTGGGGGGCATCCACTGGCAGTGGCAGGTCGACGAACAGCTCGCCGAGGAAGAAGTAGCTGCCGGCCTTGCGGTTGAGGACCAGGGTGTTCTTGCCGATCCAGCCCAGGCCGGCCTGTTCGGCAATGGCTTTCTCCAGCACTGGCGCACTGTCGACGAAGGCGCGGTAGCCGAAGGGGCCGATGACCTGCTGGATGCGCTCGGCCAGTTGCTGCACACGCTTGCGGATCAGCTTGTGGTAGTCGCGGCCCAGGGCATAGCGCGAGACATAGGCCTTGGATGGCTGGGCCAGGCGCTGGGCCATCTGGGTGTCGCCGGGCAGGTAGTCCATGCGCAGCGAAACCACGCGCAGGGTGCCGGGCACCAGTTCCGCAGGACGCGAGCGCTTGTTGCCGTGGGCGCCCATGTATTCCATTTCACCGTGGTAGCCAGCGGCGAGCCAGCGTTCCAGGTGGCTTTCGTGTTCGGCAAGGTCCAGGCCGCTGATGCCGACTTGCTGGAAGCCCAGTTCGCGGCCCCAGTCCTTGATGGATTGGGCGAGGGCGGGAAGATCCTGGGTGATGGCGGACATGAGGCGAGAGAAACCGACTACTGAGGTGCGTATAATTCTGCCAGACATCGGAGCTGGAAGACGCATGCCGCAGACAAAACACCCCTTGCCAGACATCCAGCCGCTGACGGCCGGTCAGTTGCCGCGCCTGGCTGCCCGTCCAATGGACGCCCATAAAGGCCAGTTCGGCCATGTGCTGTTGATCGGTGGCGACCGAGGGTTTGCCGGCGCCGCGCTGCTGGCGGCCGAAAGTGCCTTGCGCGGCGGCGCGGGCCTGGTGTCGCTGGCCACTCGCAGCGAACACGTGGCGGCAGCCGGCGCCCGGCTGCCCGAGGTCATGACCCGGGGTACGCACTCGGCCAACCAGTTGATGGAGCTGCTGGCCCGGGCCACGGTGGTGGTCGCCGGTCCTGGCCTGGGCCAGGGCGCGTGGGGGCGCAGCCTGCTATCGGCGGCGGCCAATGCACGGTTGCCCCAGGTCTGGGATGCCGATGCCCTGAACCTGCTGGCCCTGGGTGGCCTGCAGGTGCCGAGCGGCAGCGTGATGACCCCGCATCCGGGGGAAGCGGCGCGACTGCTGGGGCTGGCCACTGCGGATATCCAGGCCGAACGCCCGGCGGCGGCCCTTGCCTTGAGTCGCAAGTATGGTGTGGTGGCGGTGCTCAAGGGTGCGGGCAGCCTGGTGGCCAGCCCCGATGGGCGGTTGGCCCGCTGCGATGCTGGGCATCCGGCGATGGCTACGGCCGGCCTGGGCGATGTCCTGGCGGGTTTGCTCGGTGCGCTGCTGGCCCAGGGCCTGCCGGCGTTCGAGGCAGCTTGCCTGGCGGTCTGGCTGCATGCCAGTGCCGGCGAGCAGCAAGGAAAAATGGGCCGTGGGCTGGCGGCCAGTGATCTGATTCCAGCCATTCGTCAGTTGTTGGAGGAGCAAGCACCGTGTCTGAGTTAACCCTTTATCTGGCCGACGAACAGGCCATGGTGGAATTTGGTGCACGCATTGCTCGAATCACCGGTGGCGTGGGGGTGATCTTTCTCGAAGGGGACCTGGGGGCGGGCAAGACCACGCTGTCCCGGGGGATCATCCGCGGCCTGGGCCACACTGGCGCGGTGAAGAGCCCGACCTTCACCCTGGTCGAGCCTTATGAGGTTGGTGCGGTGCGGGCCTTCCACTTCGATCTGTATCGCCTGGTCGATCCGGAGGAGCTGGAGTACCTGGGGATCCGCGACTATTTCGAAGGCGATGCCCTGTGCCTCCTGGAGTGGCCCCAGCGCGGTGCAGGCTTTTTGCCAAAGCCCGACCTGACCATTACCATTACCCCGCAAAATAATGGGCGTTGCGTACATCTATTGTCTCAAGGCTCGCGAGGCGAGTCCTGGTGTGCCGCTTTGGCGTTGGAATTCAATAATTGATGGGGTTAGGTATGCGCATTCGCGCGTTGGTTGCTGTCGTAGGACTATTGCTTACGGCATTGGCCGTCGATGCTGTGGCCGCTACACAGGTTCGCAGCGTCCGCCTCTGGCGGGCACCGGATAACACGCGATTGGTATTCGACCTGTCCGGCCCGGTTCAACACAGCGTCTTTACCCTCACGGCCCCGGATCGTCTGGTGATCGATATCAATGGCGCCACCCTAGGTGGTTCGCTGAATGTCGCCACGGCCAATACCCCGATCACCGCCATGCGCTCGGCGCAGCGTACCCCCACGGACCTGCGGGTAGTGGTGGACTTGAAGAAGGCCGTCACGCCGAAGAGCTTCACCCTGGCCCCCAATGCCCAGTACGGCAACCGCCTGGTGGTCGACCTGTTCGACAACCCGGCCGACGCAGCGCCGCCGACTGCGCCGCCGCCAGCCGTGGCCACCGTCCCGGCGGTGCCTGTCACGCCGGCAGAACCGGCGATCAAGCTGCCTCCGGCCCCGGCGGGTAAACGCGACATCATCGTGGTGATCGATGCCGGCCACGGCGGCGAGGACCCGGGCGCGTCCGGCTCCCGCGGCCAGCACGAGAAGGACGTGGTGCTGTCCATCGCCCGCGAACTGCAGCGCCAGATCAACGGCGTCAAGGGCTACCGTGCCGAGCTGACCCGTACCGGCGACTACTTCATCCCTCTGCGTGGCCGGACCGAGATCGCCCGCAAGAAGGGCGCCGACCTGTTCGTTTCGATCCACGCCGACGCCGCGCCGTCCGCGGCGGCTTTCGGTGCTTCGGTGTTCGCCCTGTCCGAGCGCGGCGCCACTTCGGAAACCGCGCGCTGGCTGGCGGACAGCGAGAACCGTTCCGACCTGATCGGTGGTGCCGGCAATGTCAGCCTCGATGACAAGGACCGGATGCTGGCCGGGGTACTGCTGGACCTATCGATGACCGCATCCCTGACCTCCAGCCTGAACGTCGGGCAGAAGGTGTTGAACAACATCGGCCGGGTCACGCCTCTGCACAAGCAGCGGGTGGAACAGGCTGGGTTCATGGTGCTCAAGTCACCGGACATTCCTTCGATCCTGGTGGAAACCGGCTTCATCTCCAACTCCAACGAGGCCTCCAAGCTGGCCACTGCCAGCCACCAGCAGGCCCTGGCGCGCTCCATCAGCAGCGGCGTGCGACAGTTCTTCCAGCAGAATCCGCCCCCAGGCACCTATATCGCCTGGCTGCGGGATTCCGGAAAGATCGCCCAGGGTCCCCGTGACCACCGGGTCAACCCGGGAGAAACCCTGGCCATGATCGCGGTGCGCTACCAGGTTCCGGCCGCTGCCTTGCGCAGTGCCAACAACCTCAAGGGTGATGAATTGAAAGTGGGGCAGGTCCTGACCATCCCCGGTACTGAATTGGCGGCCAAGGAATGAGTGAATCGGTATTCGGTGGTTCGCGCATCGAGCTGCTCAGCCCGCGCCTTGCCAACCAGATCGCCGCTGGTGAGGTGGTCGAGCGCCCGGCCTCGGTGGCCAAGGAATTGCTGGAAAACAGCCTGGACTCCGGCGCGCGGCGGATCGAGGTGGAGGTCGAGCAAGGTGGCGTGAAGCTGTTGCGGGTACGTGACAACGGTAGTGGTATAGCGCCTGACGACTTGCCGCTGGCCCTGGCGCGCCACGCCACCAGCAAGATTCGTGAGCTGGAAGATCTCGAAGGCGTGCTCAGCCTCGGTTTTCGCGGCGAGGCCTTGGCGTCGATCAGTTCGGTGGCCCGGCTGACCCTGACTTCGCGTACCGCCGAGGCCAGCGAGGCCTGGCAGGTGGAAACCGAAGGCCGCGACATGACCCCACGGGTGCAGCCAGCGGCGCATCCGGTCGGCACTTCGGTGGAGGTGCGCGACCTGTTCTTCAATACCCCGGCCCGGCGCAAGTTCCTCAAGGCCGAGAAGACTGAGTTCGACCATCTGCAAGAGGTCATCCGGCGCCTGGCGCTGGCGCGCTTCGACGTGGCTTTTCACCTGCGCCACAACGGCAAGACCATCTTCAGCCTGCACGAGGCCGTCGACGATATGGCCCGGGCCCGGCGCGTGGGTACCATCTGCGGCCCGGGCTTCCTCGAGCAGGCGCTGCCGATCGAGGTCGAGCGCAACGGCCTGCGCCTGTGGGGTTGGGTCGGCTTGCCGACGTTCTCGCGCAGCCAGGCGGACCTGCAGTACTTCTTCGTCAACGGCCGCGCGGTGCGCGACAAGCTGGTGGCCCATGCGGTGCGCCAGGCCTACCGTGACGTGCTGTTCAACGGCCGGCACCCGACGTTCGTGCTGTTCCTCGAGCTCGATCCCACTGGGGTCGACGTCAACGTGCATCCGACCAAGCACGAAGTGCGCTTTCGCGAAGGGCGGATGGTCCACGACTTCCTGTATGGCACCCTGCACCGGGCCCTGGCCGACGTGCGTCCGGAGGACCAGCTGGCGGCTCCCGCCTCGACTGCCGAGATGGTCCGCCCGACCGGCCTGCAGGCGGGTGAGTTCGGGCCCCAGGGCGAGATGCGCCTGGCTTCGCCGGTACTCGAACAGCCCCAGGGTGAGCAGTGTCCGGCGTTTTCCTCGAGTGGAGCGGGTGCGGGTTATCAATATCAGTACACGCCACGCCCAGCGCAGCCAGTGAATGCCGGGGAGAGCCAGGCGGTCTACCGCGAGTTCTATGCGCCGCTGGAAACTGCCCCGAGCGCAAGCGGTGCATTGCCGCAAAGCCAGGGCGACATTCCACCGCTGGGGTACGCCCTGGCCCAGCTCAAGGGCATTTATATCCTGGCCGAGAACGCCATTGGCCTGGTGCTGGTGGACATGCACGCCGCCCATGAGCGGATCATGTACGAGCGGCTGAAGGTGGCCATGGCCAGCGAAGGGCTCAGTGGCCAGCCGCTGCTGGTGCCCGAATCGCTGGCGTTGAGCCAACGCGAAGCCGATTGCGCCGAGGAACACGCCCAGTGGTTCCAGCGCCTGGGCTTCGAATTGCAGCGCCTGGGCCCCGAGAGCCTGGCGATTCGGCAGATTCCCGCGTTGCTCAAGCAGGCCGAGGCCAACCGCCTGGTGCAGGACGTACTGGCCGACCTGATGGAATACGGTACCAGTGATCGTATCCAGGCCCACCTCAACGAACTACTGGGAACCATGGCCTGCCATGGCGCCGTGCGCGCCAACCGGCGCCTGGCCATTCCGGAGATGAACGCACTGCTGCGCGACATGGAAAACACCGAGCGCAGCGGCCAGTGCAACCACGGCCGGCCGACCTGGACCCAGATGGGCCTGGACGACCTGGACAAACTCTTTTTGCGCGGCCGTTGATGACCCAGCTTCCTCCCGCGATTTTCCTGATGGGCCCGACCGCGGCGGGCAAGACCGACCTGGCCATCGAGTTGACCAAGGTATTGCCCTGCGAATTGATCAGTGTCGACTCGGCGCTGGTCTATCGCGGCATGGACATCGGCACCGCCAAGCCCTCCAAGGAGCTGCTGGCGCAGTTTCCCCATCGCCTGATCGATATCCTCGACCCGGCCGAAAGTTATTCGGCGGCGGATTTTCGCACCGATGCCCTGGCGGCGATGGCCGATATCACCGCTCGGGGCAAGATCCCGCTGCTGGTGGGGGGCACGATGCTGTATTACAAGGCGCTGCTCGAAGGCCTGGCGGATATGCCGCCGGCGGACCCGCAGATCCGCGCCGAGCTGGAAGAAGAGGCGGCGCGTCTTGGCTGGCAGGCGCTACACGAGCAGTTGGCGGTGGTGGACCCGGAATCCGCGGCGAGGATCCATCCCAATGATCCCCAGCGTTTGACCCGGGCATTGGAGGTCTATCGGGCCAGTGGCCTGACGATGACGGCCCATCGTCAGCGTCAATTGGCGCAAAGTACCGAAGCAGGCGCTTCGGGACACGGCCAATTGCCCTATACTGTCGCCAATCTGGCCATCGCTCCGGCGAATCGCCAGGTACTGCACCAGCGTATTGCACAAAGATTCACACAAATGTTGGAACAGGGATTCATCGATGAGGTCGTAGCTCTGCGTTCGAGAAGTGACCTGCATGCCGGGTTGCCGTCTATACGTGCAGTGGGCTACCGCCAAGTCTGGGATCACCTGGATGGCAAGTTGACGTTCGCCGAAATGCAGGAGCGAGGCATCATCGCCACGCGCCAATTGGCGAAACGCCAGTTTACCTGGTTACGCAGCTGGTCCGGCCTGCAATGGTTGGACAGCTTGGATTGCGACAATCTGCCACGCGCCTTGAAATACTTAGGGACGATCTCCATATTGGGCTGAGTCCTTGCAATTGCCGTCTATCCTTGGGGGTGTGACGGCTTTGGTCATCTGTTTTCCGGTTTTTATTATTGATCCTTAAAGGAGTGCGGCACATGTCAAAAGGGCATTCGCTACAAGACCCTTACTTGAATACATTGCGTAAAGAGAAAGTTGGGGTTTCCATCTATCTGGTCAACGGCATCAAGCTGCAAGGCACGATCGAGTCCTTCGACCAATTCGTCATCCTGCTGAAAAACACCGTCAGCCAGATGGTCTACAAGCACGCTATCTCGACAGTGGTTCCAGTTCGCCCGATTCGCCTGCCTAGCGCATCCGAATCCGAACAGGGTGACGCTGAGCCAGGTAACGCCTGATAGGAGTCTCCTTTGTTCTTTGAGCGCCACGGTGGTGGTGAGCGAGCCATTCTCGTTCACTTGGAAGGTCAGGACCCTGAGGCGCGCGAAGATCCGCAGGAGTTTCAGGAGCTGGCAGTATCGGCCGGCGCCGAGACCGTCGCGTTTATCAGCGTGCCGCGTCATCGGCCAACCGCCAAATACCTGGTTGGCAGCGGCAAGGTCGAGGAGTTACGCGACCTGGTCAAAGCCGAACAGGTAGACCTGGTGATTTTCAATCACGTCCTCACGCCCAGCCAGGAACGCAACCTCGAACGCGCATTCGAGTGTCGCGTGATCGACCGCACGGGGCTGATTCTCGATATCTTCGCTCAACGAGCCCGTACTCATGAAGGCAAGCTCCAGGTCGAACTGGCTCAGCTTGAGCACATGAGCACCCGATTGGTTCGTGGTTGGACTCACCTCGAGAGGCAGAAAGGTGGTATCGGCCTGCGTGGGCCGGGGGAAACCCAGCTGGAAACAGACCGGCGTCTGCTACGAGTGCGTTTGCGCCAGATCAAGGCTCGCCTGGAAAAGGTCCGCAGCCAGCGTGAGCAGGCTCGTCGTGGCCGCAAACGGGCCGATATCCCCTCGGTGTCGCTGGTGGGTTACACCAACGCCGGCAAATCCACCCTGTTCAATGCTGTCACCGTGTCCGATGTCTACGCGGCAGACCAGCTTTTCGCCACCCTCGATCCTACCTTGCGCCGACTTGAGCTGGATGACTTGGGGCCGATCGTGCTGGCCGATACCGTGGGCTTCATTCGCCACTTGCCGCACAAGCTGGTCGAGGCGTTCCGTGCGACGCTCGAAGAGTCGAGCAACTCTGATTTGCTGCTGCATGTGATCGACGCCCATGAGCCCGAGCGCATGGCCCAGATCGAGCAGGTCATGGTGGTGCTGGGGGAGATCGGGGCTCAAGACTTGCCGATCCTGGAGGTCTATAACAAACTCGATTTGCTCGAGGGGGTTGAACCGCAGATCCAGCGTGATCCCGATGGCAAGCCGCAGCGGGTCTGGCTGTCGGCTCGCGACGGGCAGGGCCTGGATCTGCTCAAGCAGGCCATCGCCGAGCTTTTGGGGGAAGATTTGTTCGTGGGCACCTTGCGCTTGCCCCAGCGTTTTGCTCGACTGCGAGCACAGTTTTTCCAGTTGAACGCTGTGCAGAAAGAAGATCACGACGACGAGGGTGTCAGTTTGCTGGCCGTTCGCCTGCCCCGTGCCGAGTTGAATCGGCTGGTCAGTCGCGAAGGATGGCAACCGTCGGACTTCATCGAGCAACACACTTTGCAATAAAAGCCTGGGCATGCGGTTGTGCCGCTGTAGCAGGCATTCTGTAGCATTGGCCGGCGCGCCGTGGGCGCGTCTTTGCTTTATCAGATGGAGAGCGCTATGGCTTGGAATGAGCCGGGTGGCAACTCGAATAATCAGGACCCTTGGGGCGGTAAGCGCCGCAATAACGGCGATCGCAAGGGCCCGCCAGATCTCGACGAGGCCTTCCGTAAGCTGCAGGAAAGCCTGAATGGGTTGTTCGGTGGTGGCAAGAAACGTGGTGATGACGGCCCCAGCTCCGGCAAGGGTGGTGGTTTCGGCTTGCTGGGTATTGGTCTGGTGGTGTTGGCGGCGGCATGGCTGTACAGCGCCGTCTACGTCGTCGACGAGCAGGAGCAGGCCGTGGTGCTGCGCTTCGGCAAGTATTACGAGACCGTTGGCCCGGGCCTGAACATCTATTTCCCGCCGATCGATCGCAAGTACATGGAAAACGTCACGCGTGAGCGTGCCTACACCAAGCAGGGCCAGATGCTGACCGAGGACGAGAACATCGTCGAGGTGCCGCTGACCGTGCAGTACAAGATCAGTAACCTGCAGGACTTCGTGCTGAACGTCGACCAGCCGGAGATCAGCCTGCAACACGCGACCGACAGTGCCTTGCGTCACGTGGTGGGTTCCACCGCCATGGACCAGGTGTTGACCGAGGGGCGTGAACTCATGGCCAGCGAGATCAAGGAGCGTCTGCAACGTTTCCTCGACAACTATCGCACCGGTATCACTGTGACCCAGGTGAACGTACAGAGCGCAGCGGCCCCGCGTGAAGTGCAGGAAGCCTTCGACGACGTGATCCGTGCTCGTGAAGATGAGCAGCGTTCGCGCAACCAGGCTGAAACCTACGCCAACGGCGTGGTTCCTGAAGCTCGCGGCCAGGCCCAGCGCATCCTCGAGGATGCCAACGGTTACCGCGACGAAGTGGTATCGCGCGCCAAGGGTGAGGCCGATCGCTTCACCAAGCTGGTTGCCGAGTACCGCAAGGCGCCAGAGGTCACTCGCCAGCGCCTATACCTGGACACCATGCAGGAAGTCTTCAGCAATACCAGCAAGGTGCTGGTGACCGGTGGCAAGGGCGGGCAGAACAACCTGCTGTACCTGCCGTTGGACAAGATGATCGACAGTGGTCGTAGCGGTGGCTCCTCGGTAACGGGCTCTGCTTCTACCTCCAGCAATGAAGCGAATGCGCGCGCGGCGGTTGAGCATATGCAGCAACAGCAGCAGACGCGTTCTAGGGAGAGTCGCTGATGAGCAATAAATCGCTGATCGCCCTGATCGTGGGTGTAGTCGTGGCGGTGGTTGCCTGGAACAGCTTCTACATCGTGGCTCAGACCGAGCGCGCGGTGTTGCTGCAGTTCGGTCGTGTGGTCCAGGCCGATGTCCAGCCTGGCCTGCATGTGAAAGTGCCCTACGTGAACCAGGTGCGTAAGTTCGATGCGCGCCTGATGACTCTGGACGCACCGACTCAGCGCTTCCTGACCCTGGAAAAGAAAGCCGTGATGGTGGATGCCTACGCCAAGTGGCGAGTGAAGGACGCCGAGCGTTTCTACACCGCGACTTCCGGTCTCAAGCAGATCGCTGACGAGCGCCTGTCCCGCCGCCTGGAGTCGGGCCTGCGTGACCAGTTCGGTAAGCGCACCCTGCATGAGGTGGTGTCCGGCGAGCGCGATGCGCTGATGGCCGACATCACCGGCTCGCTGAACAAGATGGCGGAGAAAGAGCTGGGCATCGAAGTCGTGGATGTCCGGGTCAAGGCGATCGACCTGCCCAAGGAAGTGAACCGCAGCGTGTTCGAGCGGATGAGCACCGAGCGTGAGCGTGAGGCCCGCGAGCACCGTGCCAAGGGTAACGAGTTGGCCGAAGGCATCCGTGCCGACGCCGATCGTCAGCGTCGGGTGCTGTTGGCCGAAGCCTATCGTGAGTCCGAGGAGATTCGTGGTGATGGTGACGCCCAGGCGGCAGCGATCTACGCCAAGGCCTACGGCCAGGACCAGGAGTTCTACGCGTTCTACCGTAGCCTGCGTGCCTACCGTGAAAGCTTCGCGAACAAATCCGACGTAATGGTGCTGGACCCAAGCAGCGACTTTTTCCACTACCTGGAAAAGTCCAAGCCTTGATCCGTCCCTGACCCTGGGGCACCCCGCCGGGCGGCTAAAATGCCTCGCGGGGTGATCCTTTGGGAAAACGGGTGTATGATGCGGCAGCCGGGAAATTCCCGGCTTTTTTGCGTCTGCATGTTTGATTGGCCGTGGCTCGTTCAAGAGTCCGGCGGGATTTTTCGAGGAAAAGGGTCTGTACAGCCGATTTCTGGCTGCCTGTCCGGCTGAGCTCGCGTCGGATGCGACTGTTTTCTGCTTCACTCTAAGGCTGGCCCCAGGCTTGCCGCCCGGACCATAGGGGAATGGCGTAATGGCAACGGTAGACCGCTGGCTGCTGCCAGATGGCATCGAAGAAGTATTGCCGCCGGAAGCGGCGCGCATCGAAGTGGCGCGTCGTCAGGTGTTGGATCTGTTTCAGAGCTGGGGTTACGAGTTCGTCGTCACTCCCCATATCGAATACCTGGAGTCCCTGTTGACGGGCGCCGGCCAGGACCTGGACCTGCGCACCTTCAAGGTCATCGATCCGCAATCGGGCCGGCAGATGGGATTCCGTGCCGACATCACGCCACAAGTGGCGCGTATCGACGCCCACACCCTGCGTCGTGAAGGGCCGAGCCGCCTGTGCTACGCCGGCAGTGTGCTGCATGCCCAGCCGCGGGCCTTGTCGACTTCCCGTAGCCCGATCCAGCTGGGTGCCGAGTTGTACGGCGACGCCAGCCCAAGCAGCGACGTCGAGGTCATCAGCCTGATGTTGGCCATGCTGCAGCTGGCCGAGGTGCCGGATGTGCACATGGACCTGGGCCACGTGGGTATCTACCGTGGCCTGGCCCAGGCTGCCGGCTTGTCCGGCGCCGTGGAGCAACAATTGTTCGACGCCTTGCAGCGCAAGGCGATCGATGAAGTCATCAGCCTGACCGAAGGGCTGCCGGCGGACCTGGCGCAGATGCTGCGTTCCCTGGTGGACCTGTGCGGTAGCCGTGAGGTACTGAGCGACGCTCGCCGTCGCCTGGCCGGTGCGCCGACCCCGGTGCTGGTGGCCCTGGATGAACTGCTGACGATTGCCGAGCGCCTGTCGGTGCGTTTCCCGGATCTGCCGCTGTATTTCGATCTTGGCGAACTGCGTGGCTATCACTACCACACCGGCGTGGTGTTCGCGGTATTCGTCCCTGGCGTGGGTCAATCCATCGCCCAGGGCGGTCGTTACGATGACATCGGTGCGGACTTCGGGCGTGCCCGGCCGGCTACCGGTTTCTCCACCGACCTCAAGACCCTGGTGACCCTGGGGCGTGCCGAGATCGAATTGCCGTCGGGTGGTATCTGGATGCCCGATAACACCGACGCAACGCTCTGGCGGACCGTCTGCCAGCTGCGCAGCGAAGGCCAGCGCGTGGTCCAGGCCCTGCCAGGGCAGCCCCTGGCCGCCGCCGCGGAAGCGGACTGCGACCGGCAATTGGTTCAGCAAGATGGTATTTGGCAAGTATTGCCACTGGTTTCCTGAGTTTTCCTGCCGGCGCTCGCCGGCACCAAGTTTGCGCGAATGAGGACAAATGTTATGGGTAAGAATGTCGTAGTCCTGGGCACCCAGTGGGGTGATGAGGGCAAAGGCAAGATCGTTGATCTGCTGACCGAACATGCCGCCGCCGTAGTGCGCTACCAAGGTGGCCACAACGCCGGCCATACCCTGGTGATCGACGGTGAGAAGACCGTTCTGCACCTGATCCCGTCCGGCGTGCTGCGCGAAGGCGTGCAGTGCCTGATCGGCAACGGCGTGGTGGTGGCTCCGGATGCCTTGATGCGTGAAATCGTCAAGCTGGAAGAAAAAGGCGTACCGGTACGCGAGCGCCTGCGCATCAGCCCGTCCTGCCCGCTGATCCTGTCCTACCACGTGGCGCTGGACCAGGCCCGGGAGAAAGCCCGTGGCGAAGCCAAGATCGGCACCACCGGTCGTGGCATCGGCCCGGCCTACGAAGACAAGGTGGCTCGCCGTGGCCTGCGCATCGGCGACCTGTTCCACCGCGAGCGTTTCGCCGCCAAGCTGGGCGAGTTGCTGGACTACCACAACTTCGTCCTGGTCAATTACTACAAAGAGCCAGCCATCGACTTCCAGAAGACCCTGGACGAGTGCATGGAGTACGCCGAGCAGCTCAAGCCGATGATGCTCGACGTCACCGCCGAATTGCATCAGTTGCGTCGCGACGGCAAGGACATCATGTTCGAAGGCGCCCAGGGTTCGCTGCTGGACATCGACCACGGTACCTATCCGTACGTCACCAGCTCCAACACCACCGCTGGCGGCATTGCCACCGGCTCCGGAGTGGGCCCGATGTACATCGACTACATCCTGGGCATCACCAAGGCCTACACCACTCGTGTTGGTTCGGGCCCGTTCCCGACCGAGCTGTTCGATGACGTCGGTGCCTTCCTGGCCAAGCGTGGCCATGAATTCGGTGCCACCACTGGCCGTGCCCGCCGTTGCGGCTGGTTCGATGCCGTGATCCTGCGTCGCGCCATCGACGTCAACAGCATCTCGGGCTTGTGCCTGACCAAGCTGGACGTACTGGACGGCCTGGAAACCATCAATATCTGCGTTGGCTACAAGAACCAGGATGGTGCAGTCATCGACGCGCCAACCGACGCTGACAGCTACATTGGCCTGGAGCCGGTGTACGAGCAGATGCCGGGCTGGAGCGAGTCGACCCTGGGCGTCAAGACCCTGGAAGAGCTGCCGGCTGCCGCCTTGGCCTACATCAAGCGCATCGAAGAGCTGGTCGGCGCGCCGATCGACATTATTTCGACAGGCCCGGACCGCAACGAGACCATCGTCCTGCGTCATCCGTTCGCTTGATAAGCTGTTGATGTAGCAAGCAAAGGGCCCCTCATGGGGCCCTTTGTCGTTTCTGCCTGCTGCACGGCACGACCCTTGCTGGGGAATCCACTTCTAGAGTGCCATCAGAATAATGGCGTCAAAAGTAGAGGGATTTCCTGTGTCGGCCGTTCTCTCACTGTTACAAAGCCGTTTACTACGGCCTGTTTTCGTTACTCTTGGTATCGCCCTTTTGGTGCAGGTGCTGGTCGCCGTCGCCCTGACCCGGAGCACGGTGACAGCCCTGGAGGCAAACCTGGCTTCGCGCCTGGGCGGTGACAGCCAGAAGCTCGCGGGGGAACTGGAACAGGCGGGCAAGGAGGTCACCTCCAGCCTGGAGAGCCTGTCCGCCAGTACTCGCCAGCGGCTTACGGCTGGCTTGTCGTCGCGGCTCAAGGAGGAGCAGGTACAGCTGCGCGACGCGCTGGAGAAAGACCTGAAGGATTCCGCCAACGATATGGCCCAGTTGCTGGCCTCGGTGGCGCCTCGGGCCATGTGGGACAACGATGTGCCAACCTTGTCCGAGTTCGCGCGGCGGGCCCAGCGCAACCCTAGCGTGCTCTTCGTGGTGTATGACGATGCCACGGGTGCGCACCTGACTCGCTACCTGAACCGTGAAAACCCCATCAACCGTGCCCTGTTGGATAAGGGCAAGGGCGATCGGGCCCTGGACAAGGTCCTGGACGCGGCGAAGAACGACCCTTCGGTCTACTACATAGAGGCCTCGATCAATCCCAATGGGGTGGAGATCGGCAAGGTGCTGATGGGGGTATCCACGGCCTCCGTGGAGGCAGACATCGCGGCATTGGACCAGCGCTTCACGGCCTTGATCGCGAGCAGCGACCAGCTTGTTGGCGACAGTCTCAAGGGGGCCTCCGCCGACAGTTCGGCGGCGATGCGTTCACGGCTGCAGTCGGCCCAGGGCACGGCGGCCGAGATGCAGGCCAACACTGCCAGTACCGTGCAAGAGGCGGCGGCCACCCTGCGTTGGCAGATTGGCGTAGGCCTGGCCTTGGTGGGCCTGGCGCTGCTGCTGTTGCTGGCGGTGGTGCTGGGGCGGCGGGTGGTCAACAAGCTGCACCTGCTGATTGCCGCGCTCAATGACCTGGCGGCCGGTGAGGGCGACCTCACCAAGCGCGTGCCGCTCAACAGCAACGACGAGATCGGCGACATGGCCTCGGCGGTGAATCGCTTCGTCGACAAGTTGCAGCCGATCGTCCGTGAGGCGGGCGATGTGGCACAGCGCACCGGGGTCGAGATTGGCGCGATGAGCTTGCGTAATGCCGGCGCCGATGCGGCGGCCGCGGCTCAGCGCGACGAGGTGGCGGAGAGCCTGCGGGCCCTGTCGCACATGGCTGACGAGGCCCAGGCGGAGAGCCAGGCCATGCAGGCCGCGTTGCAACAAGTGGTAGAGATCCGCCAAGCCACCGATGAGACCACCCGGACTTCGGAACAGGTCGGCAACTTGATCGAAGCGTTGGCCGGGCAGGTAGATACCGGGGCCAAGGTGATCGAGCGCTTGGCCCAGCAGAGCGAGCAGATCGAGGTGGTGCTGACGGTGATCCATGGCATCGCCGAGCAGACCAACCTGCTGGCGCTGAATGCGGCGATCGAGGCGGCTCGGGCCGGCGAGACCGGGCGCGGTTTTGCGGTGGTGGCGGACGAAGTGCGGGCCTTGGCCAGCAAGACCCAGAGTTCCACCGGCGATATCCAGGCCCATATCGGCGCTTTGCAGCAAGGTGCGCGCGAAGCAGTGGCGGCTATCGGCCAGGCCGGGCGCCAGGCCAGTGAAGGCTTGCTGGTGCTGCGCGACAGCGCTCGATTGCAGCAGTCGGTGCAGTCGTCGGTGGAGCAGGTGCACGCTGCCATCGGTCTGGCTACCCAGGCTGCGGCGCAACAGGCCCAGGGGGCGCAGGCGGTGCGTGGACGGGTCGAGACCATTCATGCCCAGGCCGAGCGTGCGGCCCAGGCGGTGGTGGAAACCACCGCCAGCGGCAAGGTGCTGGACAGCCTGGCGGCGCAGCTCAAGGCCAGCCTGGGCCAGTTTCGCGCCTGAGGTTGGTGCTGGCCGATGGCTCTGGCGAGCCATCGGGCGGCTGCTCTCAGCGGTTCAGGTACATGCGCGTCGTTAGCAGGTACACCGGCAGGCCCGAGACCAGGATCAATAGCACCGCATAGGGCGCCGCTGCGGCGAACTCCAGGTTCGAGGTATGGGCCCAGACTGCGGTGGCCAGGGTGTTCAGCCCCGTGGGGCTGAGTAGCAGGGTCGCGGTGAGTTCCTTCATCGCATCTAGGAACACCAGGGCGAAGGCCGCACCCAGTGCCGGGAAGATGATCGGCAGGGTGACCCGGCAAAAGGCCCCGAACGACGAAGCTCCCAGGGTTCGTGCCGCCTCTTCCAGCTGTGGTGCTGCCTTGTTCAAGGCTGTGCGAATCGGTGCCTGGGCCAGTGGCAGGAACAGCAAGGCGTAGGCGATCAGCAGCAGCGCCGAGGTCTGGTACAGCGCCGGCACATAGTGCAAGGCGAAGTACACCAGGGTCAGGGCGATCACCAGGCCCGGCAAGGCGTGCAGCAAGTAAGGCAGGCGTTCGGCCCAGATCGCCAGTCGCCCTTTGTAGCGCACCACCAGCAGGCCCACCGGCACCGCCAGCAGCAGGCACAGCGCCGCGCCGCCAAGGGAGAGCGCCAGGGACGAAAGCAGGGCCTCGCCGATGGCGGCCATGGGAAAGGCGGCCGATGAACCTACCGCCAGCCAATAGGCCAGCATTGCCAGAGGGATGCCGCTGCCGATCAGCGCCAGTGCCAGGCAATAGAGCTGTCCGGGCAGGCTCCAGGCGCCCAGGCGCACCTGTTCGGCATGGCGGGCGACTCCCTGGCCGATGCGTACGTGCCGACCCTTGCCGCGGGCCCGCAGTTCCAGCCATAGCAGGGCCAGGCACAACAGCAGCAGGACGGCCGACAGCATCGCCGCGTTGGCGTTGCTGAATTCCAGCTCGAATTGCTGGTAGATCGCCGTGGTGAAGGTCTGCAGGCCCATGATCGACAGGGCGCCGAATTCCACCAGCATGTGCAAGGCAATCAGCAGCGATCCCGCCAGTAGCGATGGCCAGAGCAGGGGCAGGGTGATCTTGAAGAACACTCCCCAGCGGTCCTGCCCCAGGGTGCGCGCGGATTCCTCCAGGGATGGGTCGAGATTGCGTAGGGCGGCGGCTACAGGCAGGAATACCAGCGGGTACTTGGAGAGGGTCATCACCAGGATCGCCCCGCCCAATCCTTCGAAGCTGGCGCTCAGGGACACCCAGGTGAAGCTGCTGACGAAGGCTGGCACGGCGAATGGCAGGCATAGCACCACGCCCCAGATCCTCCGGCCCGGCAGGTCGCTGCGCTCCAGTAGCCAGGCCAGGGACAGGCCGATGATCGCGCAGGCGCCGGTCGTTCCGAGCATCAGCAACAGCGTGTTGCGTAGCAGGCGGAATACGTAGGGGCGCCATAGCAGGTGCCAAGCTTCTGCCCAGCCGGCTTGCCAGGCCTTGAGCACCACATACCCCAGGGGCAAGAGGCTCAGGCAGACCAACAGCAGGACCGGCAGTAGCAACCAGGCAGGAGGAGGCTTGCGCCCCGGTGCGCGAGGGGCGCGTGCGGCGGAAAGCGAAGGGCCCATCAGTTCAGGCCGACATCACGTTCCAGCTCCAGGGCCTGTTCGGCATTGCCCAGGTCGGCGGGTGTCACCCGTGGAGGGTTCAGCTCGCTGAAGGGCTTGAGCCCGCGGTTGGACTCCATGCCCTTGTGCAGCGGATATTCCGCGGTGGTCTGGGTGATCACGCGCTGGCCTTCTTCGCTGGCCATGTAGGCGAGGAATTGCTGGGCTTCCTTGGGATGTTTGCTGGACTTGAGTACCGCCGCACTGGAGACGGTGATCAGGCCTCCAGCGTCGCCATTGGTGAAGTAGTGCAGCTTGGAGTCCAGCTGGCCTCTTTCCCGCTGCAGGGCGAACCAGTAGTAGTTGTTCGCCAGGACCGCAGCCACTTCACCGTTTTCCACGGCTTTGAGCGCCACCATGTTGTTGCTGTAGACCTTGCCGAAGGCTCGCAGTCCGGTCAGCCATTCTTCGGCTGCATCCATGCCGTGCAGCTTGATGATCGCCACGGCCTGTTCCTGGAAGGCACCGCTGGTGGGGACGAAGCCGATCTTGCCTTGCCATTGGGGCTGGGAGAATTCCAGTACCGATGTGGGCAGGTCCTTTTCAGCGACTAGCTTGGGGTTGAAGGCCACCACGCGCACGCGAGCGGTGATACCGATCCAGGTGCCGTTGCTGGCCACGTACTCCTTGGGCAGGGCGGCCAGGGTGGCGGTGTCGGTCTGGGCCAGCAGGCCCTGTTCCCCCAGTTTGTTCAGGGGTGGGGATTCTTCGGAATAGATCACGTCGGCGGGGGAGCGCTCGCCTTCTTCGACTACCTGGCTGGCCAGCTGGTTGCTGCTGCCCTTGCGAACATTGACGTGGATGCCGGTCTTGGCTTCGAAGGCCTTGGCGATCGCTTCGCCGACTTCCTTGTGCTGGCCGTTGTAGAGGGTCAGGGACACGGGTTCAGCGGCTTGGGTGATGGGGGTTGCCAGGGTCAATCCCAGCAAAGTGATGGTCAAGCCACGCAGAAGGGATGTTGGTAGGAGGGTATTTCTGAACATCATTCGCAGGTTTCCTCACTCTTGCATTGCAAAAACTTGTAACAATCATAAACGATATCGTTTCTCATGTGCGCTTTGCGGGAGGGGAGCCCGGAAGAGAGAAGGAAAACTTGGGGCATAGAAACGCAAAAACCCGCTTTCGCGGGTTTTTGTGAGGCTTCAGGTAAAGGTCCTGAAGCTTTGAATTGGTGCCCAGAAGAAGACTCGAACTTCCACGGCCTTGCGGCCACCAGCACCTGAAGCTGGCGTGTCTACCAATTTCACCATCTGGGCAGTATCGCTGACGTCTGTGTCGTCGATGGCGCGCACTATACGGACGCTGTTTTGAGCTGTAAACCCCTGGATTCAAAAAAGTTTGAAAAAATGCTCCGGGGGTAGACGCAAGGAGGTATCAGGGGAGTGACGAAGTGTTTTCCGGCTTTGTCCAAGCCTGAAATTTCCCGTTTCAATACGCGTATGCCAAACTAACGGGGATATAGACAAGGTGAAATCTATCTAATGGCCGATTGGCAGTCCCTCGATCCCGAGGCCGCTCGTGAAGCGGAAAAATACGAAAACCCTATTCCTAGCCGCGAACTCATCCTCCAGCATCTGGCTGACCGGGGTTCGCCAGCTAGTCGCGAGCAGTTGGTGGAAGAGTTCGGTCTGACCACAGAAGACCAACTCGAAGCCCTGCGCCGCCGCCTGCGCGCCATGGAGCGCGACGCTCAACTGATCTATACCCGCCGCGGCACCTATGCACCGGTGGACAAGCTCGACCTGATTCTCGGCCGTATCAGCGGTCACCGTGACGGTTTCGGCTTCCTCGTGCCGGACGACGGCAGTGAAGACCTGTTCATGAGCCCGGCGCAAATGCGCCTGGTATTCGACGGCGATCGGGCTCTGGCCCGGGTGTCCGGCGTGGATCGCCGCGGCCGGCGTGAAGGCGTGATCGTCGAGGTGGTATCGCGTGCCCATGAAAGCATCGTGGGTCGCTACTTCGAAGAAGGCGGTATCGGCTTCGTGGTCGCGGACAATCCGAAGATCCAGCAGGAAGTGCTGGTGACCCCGGGCCGCAACGCCAATGCCAAGATCGGCCAGTTCGTCGAGGTGAAGATCACCCACTGGCCGACGCCGCGCTTCCAGCCGCAAGGCGATGTGATCGAAGTGGTCGGCAACTACATGGCGCCGGGCATGGAGATCGATGTCGCCCTGCGCACCTACGATATCCCCCATGTCTGGCCCCAGGCTGTGCTCAAGGAGGCCGGCCGGCTCAAGCCGGAGGTGGAAGAGAAGGACAAGGAAAAACGTATCGACCTGCGTGACCTGCCCTTCGTCACCATCGACGGCGAGGACGCCCGGGACTTCGACGATGCGGTCTATTGCGAAGCCAAGCCCGGCAAGCTGCGCCTGTTCGGCGGTGGTTGGAAGCTGTACGTGGCGATCGCCGACGTCTCCAGCTACGTGAAGATCGGTTCGGCCCTGGATGCCGAGGCTCAGGTGCGCGGCAACTCGGTGTACTTCCCCGAGCGCGTGATCCCGATGCTGCCTGAAGAGTTGTCCAACGGCCTGTGTTCGCTGAATCCGAAGGTCGATCGCCTGGCCATGGTCTGTGAAATGACCATCTCCAAGTCAGGCGAAATGACCGACTACCAGTTCTACGAAGCGGTGATCCACTCCAAGGCGCGCCTGACCTACAACAAGGTCAGCACCATGCTCGAGCATCCCAAGACCGGCGAAGCCAAGCAGTTGCGCGGCGAGTATGCCGATGTGGTGCCGCACCTCAAGCAGCTCTACGCGCTGTACAAGGTGTTGCTGGGTGCCCGCCATACCCGTGGCGCCATCGATTTCGAAACCCAGGAAACCCGGATCATCTTCGGTTCCGAGCGCAAGATCGCCGAGATTCGGCCGACCGCGCGCAACGATGCTCACAAGCTGATCGAGGAGTGCATGCTGGCGGCCAACGTGGCAACCGCCGAATTCCTCAAGAAGCATGAAATCCCTGCGTTGTACCGGGTGCACGATGGCCCGCCACCGGAGCGCCTGGAAAAGCTGCGCGCCTTCCTTGGCGAACTCGGCCTGACCTTGCACAAGGGCAAGGAAGGTCCGACGCCGAAGGACTACCAGGCCCTGCTGGAAAAGATCAAGGATCGTCCGGACTACCACCTGATCCAGACCGTGATGCTGCGCTCGTTGAGCCAGGCGGTATACAGCGCCGACAACCAGGGTCACTTCGGCCTGAACTACGAGGCCTATACCCATTTTACCTCGCCGATCCGTCGCTATCCGGACCTGCTGACCCACCGGGCCATTCGCAGCGTCATCCACTCCCGGCAAGAGACGCCGCACGTGCGTCGTGCCGGTGCGACGAGCATTCCCAAGGCGCGTATCTATCCGTACGACGAAGCCATCCTGGAGCAGCTCGGCGAGCAATGCTCGATGAGCGAGCGGCGCGCCGACGAAGCCACCCGGGACGTGGTGAACTGGCTCAAGTGCGAGTTCATGAAGGACCGTGTAGGCGAGTCCTTCCCGGGTGTGATCACCGCCGTGACGGGTTTTGGCCTGTTCGTCGAGCTGACCGATATCTATGTCGAGGGCCTGGTGCACGTCACGGCGCTGCCGGCTGACTACTATCATTTCGATCCTGTGCACCACCGCCTGGCGGGCGAGCGCACGGGTCGCAGCTTCCGCCTCGGTGACACGGTGGAAGTGCGGGTCATGCGCGTCGACCTGGATGAGCGCAAGATCGACTTCGAAATGGCGGAAAAAACCTTCAGCGCCCCCGTTGGACACAAGAAGCGCGGCGTGGCCGACGGGCCGGCGAGCAAGGTGGTCGAGGAGCGCGGCCCGGCCAAGCCGGCCCGCCGCGGCTCCAGCAAGGAAAAGGCCTCCGACGCCTACCGTCCCAGCGATGCCGCGGCGAAAAACGCCGAGGTACGCAAAAGCCGGGAGATGAAGAAGGCGCTGCTGGCCGAGGCCAAGGCCGGCGGCAAGCCCGCGGCTGGAAAGTCCGGCAAGCCGGCGTTCGACAAGCCTGCCAAGCCCACCAAGCATCGCAAGGGGCCGTCCAAGTCAGGCTCCGGCGCAAAGAGCGGTGGGGCGCGTAAACCTAAGGCCAAGTCATGAGTCAATTGGAAAAGATCTACGGTGTACATGCCGTGGAAGCATTGCTGCGTCACCATCCCAAGCGGGTCAAGCAGATCTGGCTGGCTGAAGGCCGCAGTGATCCCCGGGTCCAGGTACTGCTGGACTTGGCGGGGCAGAACCGGGTTGCGGTCGGTCAGGCCGAGCGCCGTGAAATGGACGCTTGGGTCGAGGGCGTGCACCAGGGCGTGGTGGCGGAAGTCAGCCCCAGCCAGGTCTGGGGCGAAGCCATGCTCGATGAGCTGCTGGATCGCACTGAGGGTGCACCGCTGTTGCTGGTGCTCGATGGTGTGACCGATCCGCATAACCTTGGTGCCTGCCTGCGTACCGCCGATGCCGCGGGGGCCTTGGCGGTGCTGGTACCCAAGGACAAGTCGGCGACCCTGACGCCAACCGTGCGCAAGGTGGCTTGTGGCGCTGCAGAAGTGATCCCGCTGGTGGCGGTGACCAACCTGGCCCGCACCCTGGAGAAGCTCCAGCAGCGTGGCCTGTGGATCGTCGGCACTGCTGGCGAAGCCGAGCAGGAACTGTACGATCAGGACCTGACCGGGCCGACCATCATCATCATGGGGGCCGAGGGCAAGGGCATGCGCCGCCTGACCCGCGAGCACTGCGATTACCTGGTGCGCCTGCCGATGGCCGGTAGTGTCAGCAGCCTCAACGTCTCCGTGGCCACGGGCGTCTGCCTGTTCGAGGCCATGCGCCAGCGCGGCGCCAAGGCCAAGGCCGCGCGCAAGTAGCAAGCGGCAGGTCATGGGCGGCAAGTATTATTGCTTGCCGCTCGCGACCCATGGTTTTTAGTTGCTGTTCAAATATTCACCAATTGCCTTGCGCCGCTGTTTCCCCTTCTCTACAATTGCGCCCCTTGCCGCACGGCAGGTACCCCTTCGTTTATTGGGGGCCTACGACCAGGCAAGACACACAAAGTGTCATTCACTCCTTGTCTGACCGCTTACAGGCGGCAGGCTACAACCCGTAAGGAGCATTCATGCGTCATTACGAAATCATCTTCCTGGTCCACCCGGATCAGAGCGAGCAAGTCGGCGGCATGGTTGAGCGTTACACCAAGCTGATCGAAGAAGACGGCGGCAAGATCCACCGTCTGGAAGACTGGGGCCGTCGTCAACTGGCCTACGCAATCAACAATGTTCACAAGGCTCACTACGTGATGCTGAACGTTGAGTGCACCGGTAAAGCCCTGGCTGAGCTGGAAGATAACTTCCGTTACAACGATGCAGTGATCCGTAACCTGGTCATCCGTCGCGAAGAAGCCATCACTGGCCAATCCGAGATGCTCAAGGCCGAAGAAAACCGCAGCGAGCGCCGTGAGCGTCGTGACCGTCCTGAGCATGCTGACAGCGCCGATGGCGACGACAGCAATGACAGCGACAACAGCGATAACGCTGACGAGTAATCCACGGATCTTTTGAGGAGCCAATCACATGGCACGTTTCTTCCGTCGTCGTAAATTCTGCCGCTTCACCGCTGAAGACGTGAAAGAGATCGATTACAAAGATCTCAACACTCTGAAAGCCTACGTATCCGAGACCGGCAAAATCGTTCCAAGCCGCATCACCGGTACCAAAGCTCGTTATCAGCGTCAGCTGGCCACCGCTATCAAGCGCGCCCGCTTCCTGGCCCTGCTGGCCTACACCGACAGCCACGGCCGCTGAGACCGGGCAGTCGACAAGTAGTAAGGGATTGAATGCATGCGCGCCTTAGCTGAGTTCATCATGCGCGGTCGTGTGCAGGCCACTCTGGTAGTGGCTGGTTGTTCAGCATTGCCGTTGTTGTATTGGTTGGGTGCTGCCGCTGCAAGCCTCGTGCTGCTGCGGCGCGGATTGCAGGACGCCGTGGGTGTCCTGGCTCTGGGAGTGCTGCCGGCGTTGCTCTGGTGGCTGACGTTCGATGATCCACGAGCGCTTCTGGTGCTGCTGGGGTCTTCGAGCCTTGCGTTGGTTTTACGCGCAAGCGAATCCTGGAACCGCGTGCTGCTGGTCAGCATAGCGATGGGGTTGGTGTTCGCTGGAGTCCTGGGTGCGGCATTCCGCCCTCAGATCGAAGCGCTGTCACAGGAATTGATCAAGATCCTGCCGATGGCCTTGGGTGAGGTCTACCAGCAGCTTTCGGTGGAAGAGCGAGCGCGCCTCGCCACGCTGATCGCCCCGATCCTGACCGGCCTGATAGCGGCCTTGCTGCAAGCCATCAGCGTGCTGAGCCTGATTCTTGGGCGTTACTGGCAAGCTGTGTTGTATAACCCGGGTGGTTTTGGTCGCGAATTTCGCGCCATCAGAATTCCCCTTGGGCCAGCGATGTTGCTGCTGGCGTGCATGCTGGTCGGGCCGAGCTTCGGACCGCAACTGGCCATGCTGACGCCGATGTGCAGTGTGCCGCTGGCCTTCGCCGGGCTGGCCCTGATTCACGGGCTGGTGGCGCAAGGGCGACTGGCCAGGTTCTGGCTGGTTGGGGTGTACATCACGATGCTGCCGTTCATGCAGCTGATCTATCCGTTGCTCGTGGTCCTGGCCATTGTCGACAGCCTGATTGATTTTCGCGGTCGTTTGGCGCCGAAAGACGCCGATAACGGTTCTGCGAACGGTGAAGGTTAAAAGTTAAGAGGTTATTACCAAATGGAACTGATCCTGCTGGAAAAAATCGCCAACCTGGGCAACCTGGGCGATAAGGTAAACGTTAAGGCTGGTTACGGCCGTAACTACCTGCTGCCTTTCGGCAAAGCCACCGCTGCTACCGCTGCCAACCTGGCTGCATTCGAAGCGCGTCGTGCCGAGCTGGAAAAACTGGCTGCAGAGAAGAAGGCTTCTGCCGAAACTCGCGCTGCGCAACTGGCTGAGCTGGAAGTGACCATCACTGCCACCGCTGGTGACGAAGGCAAGCTGTTCGGTTCGATCGGCACCCACGACATCGCTGACGCACTGACCGCCTCCGGCGTTGAAGTTGCCAAGAGCGAAGTTCGTCTGCCGAACGGCACCATCCGTAACGTGGGTGAGTTCGACGTAGCCGTGCACCTGCACGCTGAAGTCGAAGCTACCGTACGCGTTGTCGTGGTGGCTGCTTAAGCAGTACCAAATCGTCTGGCACCTCGTGTGACTGACGGTTAACATCGGGCACGATCCTGTTTACAGGTCGTGCCCTTTGTCTTTCTGCCGATCCTGATTTCCGTCTCTAGAATTCCAAGTGGCCATGAACGATATTTCCGCTCCCGAGCAATACGATCTGCAAACCGCTGCCCTGAAGGTGCCGCCGCACTCCATCGAGGCCGAACAGGCCGTGCTCGGTGGTCTGATGCTGGACAACAACGCCTGGGAGCGTGTGCTGGATCAGGTCTCCGACGGCGATTTCTATCGACATGACCACCGCCTGATTTTCCGCGCCATCGCCCGCCTGGCCGACCAGAACCTGCCCATCGACGTGGTGACCTTGTCCGAGCAGCTGGACAAGGAAGGCCAGACCGCCCAGGTCGGCGGCCTGGGTTACCTTGGCGAACTGGCGAAGAACACCCCGTCGGTCGCCAACATCAAGGCCTATGCGCAGATCGTGCGCCAGCGGGCGACCCTGCGCCAGCTGATCGGCATCAGCAACGAGATCGCCGACAGCGCCTTCAATCCCGAAGGCCGCACCGCCGAGGAGATCCTCGACGAGGCCGAGCGGCAGATCTTCCAGATCGCCGAAGCACGGCCCAAGACCGGCGGCCCGGTGGGCGTCAACGAACTGTTGACCAAGGCCATCGATCGCATCGATACCCTGTTCAACACGTCCGACGCCATCACCGGCCTGTCCACCGGCTATACCGACCTCGACGAGAAGACCAGCGGGCTGCAGCCAGCGGACCTGATCATCGTCGCCGGTCGTCCGTCCATGGGTAAGACCACCTTCGCCATGAACCTGGTAGAGAACGCCGTACTGCGCAGCGACAAGGCGGTGCTGGTGTACTCCCTCGAGATGCCAGGCGAATCGCTGATCATGCGTATGCTGTCGTCCCTCGGCCGGATCGACCAGACCAAGGTTCGTTCCGGCCAGTTGGAAGACGACGACTGGCCGCGCCTGACCTCGGCGGTCAACCTGCTCAACGACCGCAAGTTGTTCATCGACGACACCGCGGGCATCAGCCCTTCGGAGATGCGTGCCCGGACCCGGCGTCTGGTGCGCGAGCACGGCGATATCGCGCTGATCATGATCGACTACCTGCAACTGATGCAGATCCCGGGCTCCAGCGGCGACAACCGGACCAACGAGATTTCCGAGATCTCCCGTTCCCTCAAGGCCCTGGCCAAGGAATTCAACTGCCCGGTGGTGGCCCTGTCCCAGCTCAACCGCTCCCTGGAACAGCGTCCCAACAAGCGTCCGGTGAACTCCGACCTCCGGGAATCCGGAGCGATCGAGCAGGACGCCGACGTGATCATGTTCGTGTACCGGGACGAGGTGTACCACCCGGAGACCGAGCACAAGGGCATTGCCGAAATCATCATCGGCAAGCAGCGGAACGGCCCCATCGGCTTCGTCCGCCTGGCTTTCATCGGCAAGTACACGCGCTTCGAGAACCTGGCTCCGGGCAGCTACAACTTCGACGACGACGAGTAAGACTCGCCGTCCCGATCGCGGGCGGCTCCTGTAGGAGCGAGGCTTGCCCGCGATTAACGCCTCCACCAATTTCCGACCATGGTCGTCGGAATTGGTCATTTTTTGTGCTATATTCCGCGCCCGCGAATTTCCCTGTCATTCAGCGCGTCCTTATCTGCGCCAACACCGGTCATCGACATGCAAGCAGCCAAGCCGTTATTCGACTATCCAAAGTACTGGGCCGAATGTTTCGGGCCGGCGCCATTCCTGCCCATGAGCAGGGAGGAGATGGATCAGCTCGGCTGGGATTCCTGCGACATCATCATCGTCACCGGCGATGCCTACGTCGATCACCCGTCCTTCGGCATGGCGATCATCGGCCGGCTGCTGGAGGCCCAGGGCTTTCGCGTAGGGATCATCGCCCAGCCCAACTGGCAGTCCAAGGACGACTTCATGAAGCTCGGCGAGCCGAACCTGTTCTTCGGGGTGGCAGCGGGCAACATGGACTCGATGATCAACCGCTACACCGCCGACAAGAAGGTCCGCTCCGACGACGCCTATACCCCGGGCGGCTTGGCGGGCAAGCGTCCGGACCGCGCCAGCCTGGTCTACAGCCAGCGTTGCAAGGAGGCCTACAAACATGTGCCGATCATCCTCGGTGGCATCGAGGCCTCCCTGCGCCGCATCGCCCATTACGATTACTGGCAGGACCGGGTGCGCAACTCGATCCTGATCGACGCTTGCGCCGATATCCTGCTCTACGGCAACGCCGAGCGGGCGATTGTCGAAGTCGCCCAGCGCCTGTCCTACGGCCAGAAGATCGAAGACATCACCGATGTGCGCGGCACCGCGTTCATTCGCCGGGACACGCCGCAAGGTTGGTACGAGGTCGATTCCACCCGTATCGACCGCCCGGGCAAGATCGACAAGATCATCAACCCCTACGTCAATACCCAGGACACGGCCGCCTGCGCCATCGAGCAAGAAAAGGGGCCGGTGGAAGACCCGCAGGAAGCCAAGGTGGTGCAGATCCTGGCCAGCCCGAAGATGACCCGGGACAAGACCGTGATCCGCCTGCCGTCCATGGAAAAGGTGCGTAACGATCCGGTGCTCTACGCCCATGCCAACCGCGTGCTGCACCTGGAGACCAACCCGGGCAACGCCCGTGCGCTGGTGCAGAAGCATGGCGAAGTCGATGTCTGGTTCAACCCGCCGCCCATCCCGATGACCACCGAGGAAATGGACTACGTGTTCGGCATGCCTTACCAGCGCATTCCGCATCCGGCCTATGGCAAGGAAAAAATCCCGGCCTACGAGATGATCCGTTTCTCGGTGAACATCATGCGTGGCTGCTTTGGTGGTTGCACCTTCTGCTCCATTACCGAGCACGAAGGGCGGATCATCCAGAACCGCTCCGAAGAGTCGATCATTCGCGAAATCGAAGAAATCCGCGACAAGGTTCCGGGTTTTACCGGCGTCATTTCCGACCTCGGCGGCCCGACCGCGAACATGTACCGCATCGCCTGCAAGAGCCCGGAAATCGAATCCGCGTGCCGCAAGCCGTCCTGCGTGTTTCCCGGCATCTGCCCGAACCTGAACACCGACCACTCGTCGCTGATCCAGCTGTACCGCAGCGCCCGCGCCCTGCCAGGGGTGAAGAAGATCCTTATCGCTTCCGGCTTGCGCTATGACCTGGCGGTGGAATCGCCGGAGTACGTCAAGGAACTGGTGACCCACCACGTGGGTGGCTACCTGAAGATCGCTCCGGAGCACACCGAGGAAGGCCCGCTGAACCAGATGATGAAACCTGGGATCGGCACCTATGATCGCTTCAAGCGGATGTTCGAGAAATACTCCAAGGAAGCGGGCAAGGAGCAATACCTGATCCCGTACTTCATCGCCGCCCACCCGGGCACCACCGATGAAGACATGATGAACCTGGCGCTGTGGCTCAAGGGCAATGGCTTTCGCGCCGACCAGGTGCAGGCGTTCTATCCGTCGCCGATGGCCAGCGCCACCGCCATGTATCACTCGGGCAAGAACCCGCTGCGCAAGGTCACCTACAAGAGCGACGGCGTGACCATCGTCAAGAGCGAGGAGCAGCGCCGGCTGCACAAGGCATTCCTGCGCTACCACGATCCCAAGGGCTGGCCGATGCTGCGCGAGGCCCTGCTGCGCATGGGCCGCGGCGACCTGATCGGTTCGGGCAAGCACCAGCTGATCCCGGCGCACCAGCCATCTACCGACAGCTACCAGAGCGCCCGGCGCAAGAACTCGACCCCGGCCGGCAGCCACAAGGTGGCCAAGGAAACCCGGATCCTGACCCAGCACACTGGCTTGCCGCCCCGTGCCAGCGATGGCGGCAACGCCTGGGACAAGCGCGAGCAGGCCAAGGCCGCGGCCTTCGCCCGCAACAAGCAGGCCGCCAAGGAGCGTGCCGACGCTGCCAAGGGCAAGGGCAAGAAACCGGCTCGCAAGCCGGTGGTACCGCGCTGATATGACCAGACGCCAGCCGTGAAGCTGGCGTCTGGCTTTTCCCTGCGGATTTTTAACGGGCACAGGGCAACAAGAGCCCGGCGCTTTGTTAAGGTTGGCGACCTTCATTCAGTGCATGCCGAGGTGGCCTCAAGCCATCAGGCAACCCTCCACCGCCAGACCAAGGACGAATCACGTGGCCAGCGCTATAGACGGAGTCACCAGGGACCTCAACATCACCCAGATGCTCGCCCGCCAGCGGATCGCAAGCCAACTCAACCTGCCACGGCTGTTCGCCGCCATCGATAGCGATTCATCGATCGTCGGGGCGGGGGTGGTGTACATCGATGCCGACTTCAATGTGATCACCCTGCGTGAGTTCAGGCCGATTTGCAGCATCACCCCCAAGCGTGTGGTCCTGCGGGAAGCGAAGAGGTATATCGCGCCCCAGCAGTTCGTCGACCAGGTGAAGAACAACCCCCGCGAGTCGCGCCTGGCCACCGAATCCTTCAACACCTCGTTGTCCTGTGCCGCCGCGGTGATCGGCTGGCTGGTGGTGTTCAGCGGCAGCGTCGCCGTGCCGTTCACCGCCGGCGCCAGTGCCTGGATGGTGGCGCTTGGGGTGTCGGCGGCGGTGGCCGGGACCGCCCAGTGCGTGATCGGTGGGGCGCGGGTGATCAACGAGATCCAGGATCCGGCGGCCAACGACCGGATGGACGACGCCGAGTGGTACGCCATTGTTTCGCCGATCCTGGATGGCATTTCCCTGGTGGGTGTCGGGGGCTCCGCGCTGACCACGGTCAAGCTGCTCAAGGCCAGCAAGGCGGCCAACACCGGCAAGAGCTGGACCCAGCTGCTCAAGGGGCTCAACCGCCAGGAGCGAGCCAGGCTGACCAAGGAACTGTTGAGCCTGCGCGACCCGAGCCTGACTCCCAAGTTGATGAAGTTGCAGCAGCGGGCCGGCGGATTGCCCAAGCGCTATTCGACGACGCAGATCCGGCACGCGACCCTGACACAGATGCAAGATGCCCTGGGCGCGGTCCTGAGCACGACCGGCAGCATCCGCTCCGGTAACCTGGGCACGGCGAAGACCCTGGCCGTGGGGCTCTACGAGGAGTTCGACGAATGATCGGCGGGGGCAACATGCGCGAGTTCCTGGCGCGCTATTTCCCGACCTTCATGCTCACGGTGCTGCTGGGCTGCTTCAGTGCATCGCTGTTGTTGTCGCTGGCGCAAGTCACCTACTGGCGCGGCATCGCGCCGGAGCAGAGCAACGACTACATGGGCCTGGGCCTGCTGGTGCTGATCCTGCTGCTGGTGGTGGGTAACCTGCTGGTGGTGCGCGGCATTGCCTGGGGGGTGTGGCTGGTGGCCGGTTACTTCGCCCTGTGCCTGGTCCTGGTGGCGCCGATGTTCCAATACCATCCGCACCAGGGCATCTACCTGGTGGGGCTGTTGCTGCCCTTGCTGGGATTGCTGTTGCTCAACAGCCGGCGTCACCGGCAAATGCGTGGAAAGCTGCTGGAGATTCGCCATCAGCGCCAGTTGCTCAAGGTGTCGTTGAAGCCGCAGCGCAAGCGCCCCTGATACCGCTTGGGACGCTTGTCGGGGGCTTCGGCTTCAGCTCGGCTTTGAGTCGACCCACTTGGCCGAGACCGAAGGTTGCCAGGTGCTCAGGGCATCCAGCAGGCCGGCAGGCGACTGGTTGATCTGCAGCATCTGGCGGTGCGCAGTACTGACGAAACCCTCGCCGACGATATGGTCGAGGAAACCTCCGAGTTTTTCGTAGAAGCCATTCACTTCCAGCAGCCCCAGGGGTTTGCGGTGGTAGCCCAGCTGGCCCCAGGTCCAGACTTCGAACAGTTCTTCCAGGGTACCCAGGCCGCCGGGCAGGGCGATGAAGGCATCGCTGAGTTCGGCCATGCGTGCCTTGCGCGCATGCATGCCATCCACCACCTCCAGGCGGGTCAGGCCGTTGTGGCCGATCTCGATGTCTTTCAGGCTTTGCGGAATGATGCCCACGACTTCCCCGCCAGCGGCCATGGCCGCATCGGCGACGATGCCCATCAGGCCCACCGCGCCACCGCCGTAGACCAGGGTGAGGTTGCGTTCGGCGATGGCCCGGCCCATGGCCTGGGCGGCTTCACGGTAGGCAGGATTGGCGCCGGCGCTGGCGCCACAAAATACACAGACAGAAGTTAACGACATGTCTTGCTCCCAGCTCAAAGATCGCCTCAGGGTAAAGGCTCGATGAGCTGCGTCCAAGCATTAAGCGTCGCCTCGTGGCATCTCGTGGGTGCCACTGGCACCACAGGCGTAGGCGGCGAACAAGCTGCGAAACAGGCTGTTGAGCGACATGATCCAGGCTCCGATGGGGTGATGTCGGCGATTCTAGGGACAGTCCCGGGGACTGGCTGCTTGATTGTTTCGATCGGCCTGATAGCAGAGAGTTGTATACAGTTTCTTGATGCAAATCATAGGCAATAGCGAGAAATTCAGGCAGTCTTGCCCCCCATGGATTCAGATGGATTTTGTTAACCCTGCCTTGGAGATTCACCATGTTTGCCAAACTCGTCGCGGTATCCCTGTTGACACTGGCCAGCAGCCAACTGATGGCCGCCGAATGCAAGGTCGACGTCGACTCTACCGACCAGATGTCCTTCAGCACCAAGGAAATCACCATCGACAAGAGCTGCAAGACCTTCACCGTGAACCTGGCTCACTCCGGCAGCCTGCCGAAGAACGTCATGGGCCATAACTGGGTACTGAGCAAGACCGCAGACATGGCGGGCATCGCTGCCGACGGCATGGCCGCAGGCATCGACAAGAACTACCTGAAGGAAGGCGACACCCGCGTCATCGCCCACACCAAGATCATCGGTGCCGGTGAAAAGGATTCGGTGACCTTCGACGTGTCCAAGCTGACCGCTGGCGAGAGCTACCAGTTCTTCTGCTCGTTCCCAGGCCACAACTCGATGATGAAAGGCGCCGTGATCCTGAAGTAATCAGGCCCGGCTGCAACGAAAAAGCGCCCCTCGGGGCGCTTTTTTGTGCCTGGCGCTCAGGGCGCGAAGGGCATGACCCGCTTGTGCTGGGTCTTGCGGTAGGTGTCGCAGATGGTCTTGAAGGCTTCCTCGCGCACCGGCTGGCCGTGCAGGAAGGCATCGATCTCGGCATAGGTGACGCCATGGGAGGCTTCGTCCGGCTTGCCCGGCGACAGGTCCTCGAGATCGGCGGTGGGGATCTTCTCCACCAGCGACTCGGGGGCCCCGAAATACCGGGCAATGGCGCGCACCTGGTTTTTCACCAGGCCGCTCAGGGGCGCCAGGTCGCAGGCGCCGTCGCCGAACTTGGTGAAGAAGCCCATCACGGCCTCGGCGGCATGATCGGTACCGATCACCAGGCCCTGGGTGGCGCCGGCGATGGTGTACTGGGCGACCATGCGCATCCGCGCCTTGGTGTTGCCCAGTACGAAGTCCCGGGATACCGCGTGCTGGCCTTCGAAGGCCGCCACTTCATTGGCCAGGGCCTTGACCGCCGGGCCGATGTTCACCGTGTGGCGCTCGTCGGGGTTGATGAAGTCCACCGCGGCCTGGGCGTCATGTTCGTCGAACTGGGTCTCGTAGGGCAGGCGCACGGCGATGAAGCGGTAGCGCTGGTCGCCGCTGCTGGCACGTAGCTCGACCATGGCCCGCTGGGCCAGCAGGCCGGCGGTCAGTGAGTCGACCCCGCCGCTGATGCCCAATACCAGGGTCTTGAGGCCGGAATTGACCAGGCAGTCCTGGATGAACCGCACGCGCCGGGCGATTTCCGCTTCCAGGGCGGTGTGGTCGGGAAAAGGTGCTTGGACCTTGAGCTGCTGCGCAATCTCACGCTGTACGGCTTGCATGATTCACTCCTTGCCAGGTTGGGCTGGTACTTGGAAAACGTGGCGCAAATAGGCGACGAAGTTCGGATCCTTGCAATGGGTCTTGCCCGCTTCGTCGGAGATCTTGGCGACGGGCTGGCCATTGCAGGCGGCCATTTTAAGCACGATGCTCATCGGCTCGACACCGGGAATGTCACAGGTCAGGTTGGTGCCGATGCCGAAGCTGACGTTGATCCGCCCGCGCAGCGCCCGGAAGATTTCCAGGGAGCGCGGCAGGGTCAGGCTGTCGGAGAACACCAGGGTCTTGCTCATCGGGTCGATGCCCAGCTTGTGATAGTGGGCGATGGCCTTTTCCGCCCAGAGGATCGGGTCCCCCGAGTCATGGCGCAGGCCGTCGAACAGCTTGGCGAAGAACAGGTCGAAATCGCCCAGGAAAGCATCGGTGGTGATGCAGTCGGTCAAGGCGATGCCCAACAGTCCCCGGTACTCGCGGACCCAGCAATCGAGGGCGGCGATCTGGCTGTCGATCAACCGTGGTCCCAGTTGCTGGTGGGCCATGATCCATTCATGGGCCATGGTGCCGAGGGGCTTCATGCCCAGCTCGCGGGACAGGTGCACGTTGCTGGTGCCGACGAAACGCCCGGGGAAATCGTGCTTGAGCACATTCACCACTTCTTCCTGGACTCGGTAGGAGAAGCGCCGGCGAGTACCGAAATCCGCCACTTGCAGCTCGGACAATTCCTCGCTGCTGGCGTTGGCAGTCAGCCAGTCGAACTTGCGGTACAGCTGCTCGCGGGCCTGCACCAGTTGGACTTCCCGGTAGCGGTAGCGATTGCGCACCTCGCTGATGATGGCCAGCATCGGCACTTCGAACAGGATCACATGCAACCATGGGCCACGCAGGCGGATGAACAGCTCGCCGTTCTCGATGCCGGTGTGCACGTAGCGCAGGTTGAAGCGGAACAGCCCGAGAAAGCGCAGGAAATCCGGCTTGAGGAAACTGATGCGTTCGAGAAAGCCCAACTGGTCAGGACTCAGGCTCAGCTCCGCCAGGTGCTCGAACTGATAGCGGATCTCCGCCAGGTAGGGCTGCAGATCCTCGCTGTTACGGCAGCGAAACTCCCATTCCACCTCGGCGTTGGGGTAGTTGTGCAGCACCGCCTGCATCATGGTCAGTTTGTAGAAGTCGGTGTCGAGCAGGTTCTGCACGATGCGATCGGCAAATACACTCTCGCTCATAACGGGAATCTCCATGCTGGCCGCGACTGATGGGTGCGGCGCTCAGCTCTTTCAGTGAAGGCGCTAGTGGCGCATAGACGTCCTGGGCTTTGCCAGTGTTTTTTCGGTCCGGGGCTGAAGTCGGGGGCTACGGATCGATCCGCTCCAGCATCCAGCGCACGAAATCGCGAACCTTGGGCACTTCCGCCGCATGCTCGGGGTAGGCCAGGTAGTAGGCATCCTGGCTGGGCATGGCGTATTTCCAGGCGATCACCAGCTTGCCCTCGGCCAGTTCTTCTTCCACCAGAAAGCGTGGCAGCAGGGCCACGCCGCAGCCGACCTGGGCGGCGCGGATGCACATGTAGAAGGTCTCGAAGCGCGGGCCATGGTAGCTGTGCTCGGTCTGGTAGCCCTGCTGCTCGAACCACTCGTGCCAACCCTGGGGCCGCGAGGCGTTCTGCAGCAGCACCAGGTCGGCCAGTTGCCGGGGATCGGTCAGCGGTGCGGCCGGCAGGCTGTCGGGAGCGCATACCGCTACCAGTTCCTCGCTGAACAGCTTCAGGCTCTCGGTGCCGGGGCGCGCGCCCTGGCCGAAGTAGAACGCCAGGTCGCTATGGCCCTGGAGCAGTTCGTCGGGTTCCTGTTCGTTGCACAGGTCCAGGTGAATATGCGGGTGGCGCAGGCGCCAGCCCTTGAGCCGGGGTACCAGCCAGCGCGCGCCGAAGGTATAGGGCGTGGAGACCCGCAGCACTTCGGTCTCGCCGCCGTAGGAGCGCAGGTAGTGGGTAGACATCTCCACCTGGGTGAGGATCTTGCGCACCTCCACCAGGTACAGGTCGCCGGCCGGGGTCAGCTGCAGGCGTCGGCGCACGCGGCGGAACAACAAGTGCTGGAGCAGTTCCTCCAACTGCGCCACCTGCTTGCTCACCGCGCTCTGGGTCAGGTTCAGTTCCTCGGCCGCGCGGGTGAAGCTCAGGTGCCGGGTCACGGCCTCGAAGCATTGCAGGGCCGTGATCGACGGCAGGTAGCGTTTGTTCAGCATGGCTTGTCCTTGTTCTTATCGGTGCCGGGTAGCGCTCCAGCATGAATAAACGGAATGATATCTCGCTTAAAGGTCGTTTGTTGGCAAGTCTGCGGCCAGCTACAACTACAGGTCTCGACGACCGCCACGGCGGTCCTGGTCTTTCGCTTGCCACTTGTAAGGAGTCACCCATGGTTACCGCATTGCTTGATCGTCTGGGCGTGAACCCGGCCCTCTACCAGTCGGGCGCGCACCCTGTGCATTCGCCCATCGACGGCAGCCGGATCGCCGCGGTGAACTGGCAAGGGGCCGCCGAAGTGGAGCAGCAGGTCAGTCGCGCCGAGCATGCATTCGCCCTCTGGCGCAACGTCCCGGCCCCTCGCCGTGGCGAGCTGGTACGGCAATTCGGCGAGGTGCTGCGCGAGCACAAGGCCGACCTCGGCGAGCTGGTGTCCTGGGAGGCCGGCAAGATCACCCAGGAAGGCCTGGGGGAAGTGCAGGAGATGATCGACATCTGCGACTTCGCCGTCGGCCTGTCGCGCCAGCTCTATGGCCTGACCATCGCCTCCGAGCGCCCCGGCCACCATATGCGCGAGACCTGGCATCCGCTGGGAGTGGTGGGGGTGATCAGCGCCTTCAACTTCCCGGTGGCGGTCTGGTCCTGGAACACCGCCCTGGCCCTGGTCTGCGGTAACCCGGTGATCTGGAAGCCCTCGGAGAAGACTCCGCTGACCGCCCTGGCTTGCCATGCCTTGCTGGAGCGGGTGCTGAAGAACTTCCATGACGCCCCCGAATACCTGAGCCAGGTGATCATCGGCGGGCGCGATGCCGGCGCGGCGCTGGTGGACGATCCCCGCGTGGCCCTGGTCAGCGCCACCGGCAGCACCCGCATGGGCCGTGAAGTGGCGCCCAAGGTCGCCGCGCGCTTCGCCCGCAGCATTCTCGAACTGGGCGGCAACAACGCCATGATCCTCGGGCCCAGCGCCGACCTGGACATGGCCGTGCGCGCGATCCTGTTCAGCGCCGTCGGCACCGCCGGCCAGCGTTGCACCACCCTGCGCCGCCTGATTGCCCATGAGTCGGTGAAGGAAGAGATCGTCGCTCGCCTCAAGACCGCCTATGCCAAGGTACGCATCGGCCATCCGCTGCAAGGCAACCTGGTCGGCCCGCTGATCGACAAGCACAGCTTCGAGGCCATGCAGGACGCCCTGGAGCAGGCCCTGAGCGAGGGCGGGCGGGTGTTCGGTGGCCAGCGCCAGTTGCAGGACCAGTACCCCAACGCCTACTACGTGTCGCCGGCGATCGTGGAAATGCCCGAGCAGAGCGACGTGGTGTGCAGCGAGACCTTCGCCCCGATCCTCTACGTGATCGGCTACCAGGACTTCGACGAGGCCTTGCGCCTGAACAACGCCGTGCCCCAGGGCCTGTCTTCGTGCATCTTCACCACCGATGTGCGTGAGGCCGAGCGCTTCATGTCGGCGGTGGGCAGCGACTGTGGCATCGCCAACGTCAACATCGGCCCCAGCGGTGCGGAAATCGGTGGCGCCTTCGGTGGCGAGAAGGAAACCGGTGGCGGGCGCGAGTCCGGCTCCGACGCCTGGCGTGGCTACATGCGTCGCCAGACCAATACCGTCAACTACTCCCGCGAGCTGCCGCTGGCCCAGGGCATTACCTTCGACTAAGCCCCGCGCGGCACGCCTGCCAGCCGGGCGTGCCAGGGGCGGTTGGTCCATGTGGGTTGATTTCGGAGTTGGCGATGGCACTACAAGAACAATGTCTATGGGAACGATTGACTCCGCACCGGCCTGACCACGCGCCACTGCGGGGCGAGCAGACGGCGGATGTCTGCATCATCGGTGCCGGCTTCACCGGTTTGTCGGCGGCGGTGCATCTGCTGGAACAGGGCAAGCGGGTCTGCGTGGTGGAGGCCCAGCGTGCCGGGCAGGGGGGCTCGGGGCGTAACGTCGGCCTGGTGAATGCCGGCATGTGGATTCCACCGGACGAGATCGAGGCCGGTTTCGGCGAGCAGATCGGCAGCCGGCTCAATCGCATGCTCGGTGCGGCGCCGTCGCTGGTGTTCAGCCTGGTGGACAAGTACCGCATCGATTGCCAGTTGCGCCGCGAAGGCACCTTGCACATGGCCCACAACGCCCGGGGCGAGGCCGACCTGCGCAGCCGCGAGCAGCAATGGAAGCGCCGTGGCGCGCCGGTGGAATTGCTCACCGGCGCGGCCTGCGAAACCGCCACCGGCACCCGGAAGATCTCCGCGGCCTTGCTCGATCGCCGGGCCGGGACCCTCAACCCCATGGCCTATGTCAGCGGCCTGGCCAAGGCGGCGGCCGACCTGGGCGGCCGGCTGTTCGATCATTCGCCGGTGACCCGCCTGGAGCGCCAGGGCCAGCGCTGGTCGGTGCAGACCGGCCAGGGCTCGGTGCTGGCCGAGCAGGTGGTGATCGCCTCCAACGCCTACACCGAGGGCGACTGGACCGAACTGCGGCGCAATTTCTTCCCGGGTTACTACTACCAGGTGGCCTCGGTGCCGCTGACCGAAGAGGCTGCCCAGCAGATCCTGCCCGGTGGCCAGGGTTCCTGGGATACCCGCCAGGTGCTGAGCAGCATCCGCCGGGATGCCGAGGGCCGCTTGCTGCTGGGCAGCCTGGGCAATGGCGACCAGAAGCCCCTGTGGTTCCTCAAGGCTTGGGCCGACCGGGTGCAGCAGCATTATTTCCCCTACCTCAAGCCCGTGGAGTGGGAATGCACCTGGACCGGCTGCATCGCCTTCACCCCCGACCACCTGATGCGCCTGTTCGAGCCGGCCCCGGGGCTGGTGGCCGTCACCGGTTACAACGGCCGCGGGGTGACCACCGGCACCGTGGTCGGCAAGGCTTTCGCCGACTACCTGTGCAATGGCGACCCGCAGGCCTTGCCGATCCCCTTTGCGCCCATGCAGCCGTTGCCTGGCGCGGCCCTGCGCAGTTGCCTGTATGAGGCCGGGTTCTCTCTCTACCACGCCGGCCAATGCCTGCGAATCGTTATCTGAATGAGGAAATGCGCAGCCATTGACGACGCTTTTCGATGCAGCGACTAGCCTGTAGTGGTGCGGCTCGTAGCAGTTGCGCACCACTGGTGTGCAGTTCGGTGACGCAGGCTGTTACAAGAGGGTTGCACGTTGAATTGTGTCGCGGTTGCAATGATGGCACGAGTGGGTTGCGCCCACTGGAAGACAGGGTTTTACCTTCCGCGGTTTAGACGGTTGCACGCCCAATGAAAATGGGCTCGAAACAGTCGAAATAACAATAAGACAGCGACTTTTCTAAGAATAAAAAACCACTGGCACGGCGCTTGCTCTGAGCATTGATGTAAGTCGCAGTGCCAACTAAAAAACCTTGGAGCATCACCTCATGTCCCAGACGTTTTACAAGAAAGGCTTCCTGGCCCTCGCAGTGGCAGCTGCGCTGGGTGTTTCTGCGTTTGCTCAAGCCGACCTGAAGATCGGCGTAGCGGGTCCCATGACAGGCGCCAACGCGGCATTTGGCGAGCAGTACATGAAGGGTGCACAGGCAGCGGCTGACGAAATCAACGCCAAGGGCGGGGTCAACGGCGAGAAGATCGTGCTGGTCAAGGGCGACGACGCTTGCGAGCCCAAGCAGGCGGTCGCGGTGGCCAACCGCCTGGTGGACCAGGACAAGGTGGCCGGGGTGGTCGGGCACTTCTGTTCCTCGTCGACCATCCCGGCTTCCGAGGTCTACAGCGACGCGGGGGTGATTGCCATCACTCCGGGCTCCACCAACCCCCAGGTCACCGAGCGCGGCCTGTCGGCGATGTTCCGCATGTGTGGGCGTGACGACCAGCAAGGCGTGGTGGCCGGCGACTACATCATCGATGTGCTCAAGGGCAAGAAGGTCGTGGTGCTGCACGACAAGGACACCTACGGCCAGGGCCTGGCCGACGCCACCAAGGCGCAGCTGACCAAGCGCGGCGTGACCCCGGTGCTGTATGAGGGCCTGACCCGGGGCGAGAAGGACTTCAGTGCCGTGGTCACCAAGATCCGCGCCGCCGGTGCCGACGTGGTGTACTTCGGCGGCCTGCATCCCGAGGCCGGCCCGCTGGTGCGCCAACTGCGCGAGCAGGGCCTGAAGGACGTCAAGTTCATGTCCGACGACGGTATCGTCACCGACGAACTGGTGACCACCGCCGGTGGCCCGCAGTACGTCGATGGCGTGTACATGACCTTCGGCGCCGACCCACGCCTGCTGCCGGACAGCAAGGCCGTGGTGGACGCCTTCCGCAAGGCCGGCACCGAGCCCGAGGGCTACACCCTGTACGCCTACGCCTCGATCCAGGCCCTGGCCGCCGGCTTCAATGGCGCCAAGTCGAACAAGGGCGAGGACGCCGCCAAGTGGCTCAAGGCCAATCCGGTGAAGACCGTGATGGGCGAGAAGGCCTGGGATGCCAAGGGCGACCTCAAGGTCTCCGACTACGTGGTCTACCAGTGGGACAAGGACGGCAAATACCACCAGCTGGAAAAACAGAAGTGACATGAGTCCGCACGGACCGATACCGGCCCCCGGTATCGGCCCGTACTCGTGCAGTACTTGCCTTTTCTCGTAGAGCTGCACAACGGACGTGTTGCGCGGATGGGTGATCCCTGTCCGGCGTCGACGCCCTGTGCCGTCTCTCAAGTCCGTGAGATTGCGTTATGGATGGTATTTTCCTGCAGCAACTGATCAACGGACTGACCCTCGGGTCCGTCTACGGTCTGATCGCCATCGGCTACACAATGGTCTATGGCATCATCGGCATGATCAACTTCGCCCACGGCGAGGTGTACATGATTTCCGCCTACCTCGCGGCAATCAGCCTGGCCTTGCTGGCCTACTTCGGCATCGAATCCTTCCCGCTACTCATCCTCGGCACCCTGATCTTCACCATCGTGGTCACCGGGATCTACGGCTGGGTCATCGAGCGCGTCGCCTACAAGCCCCTGCGCAACTCCACCCGCCTGGCGCCGCTGATCAGCGCCATCGGCATCTCGCTGATCCTGCAGAACTACGCGCAGATCAGCCAGGGCGCCAAGCAGCAGGGCGTGCCCACCCTGCTGGCCGGGGCCTGGAAGGTGGATATCGGCAGTGGTTTCGTGCAACTGACCTACACCAAGATCTTCATCCTGGTGGCGGCCTTCGCCGGCATGGCGCTGCTGACCTACATCATCAAGTACACCAAGCTCGGGCGCATGTGCCGGGCCACCCAGCAAGATCGCAAGATGGCCTCGATCCTGGGGATCAACACCGACCGGGTGATCTCCTACGTGTTCATCATCGGCGCGGCCATGGCCGCCCTGGCCGGGGTGCTGATCACCATGAACTACGGCACCTTCGACTTCTACGCCGGCTTCGTCATCGGCATCAAGGCCTTCACCGCCGCGGTGCTCGGTGGCATTGGCTCGCTGCCCGGCGCCATGCTCGGCGGGATCATCCTCGGTATCTCCGAGTCGTTGTTCTCCGGCTTGATCAACTCCGACTACAAAGACGTGTTCAGCTTCTCGCTGCTGGTGCTGATCCTGATCTTCCGTCCCCAAGGCCTGCTGGGTCGCCCACTCGTGGCGAAGGTGTAAGTATGTCTGCTGCCAATAAACCGATCGATATCAAGAAGAGCGTCGTCGACGCCGTGCTCGCCGGGCTGATCTCGCTGATCGTGTTCGGCCCCATCGTGGGCGTGGTCCTGGACGGCTACAGTTTCAACCTGGAACCGACCCGGGTCGCCTGGCTGGTGGCCATCGTCATGGCCGGGCGCCTGGCCCTGAGCCTGTTCCTGCAGACCCCGCGCGGGCTGAAGATCCTCCAGGGCTTCGAAGGCAGCGGCTCGGGCGTGCATGTGCTGGCGCCGGACTACAAGTCGCGGCTGCGCTGGATCATCCCGGCGCTGATCGTGATCGCCATCGTCTTTCCGTTCTTCGCCAACAAGTACCTGTTGACCGTGGTGGTCCTCGGCCTGATCTACGTGCTGCTGGGCCTGGGGCTGAACATCGTGGTGGGCCTGGCCGGTCTGCTGGACCTGGGCTACGTGGCGTTCTACGCCATCGGCGCCTATGGCCTGGCCCTGGGCTACCAGTACCTGGGCCTGGGCTTCTGGACGGTGCTGCCCCTGGCGGCGATCGCCGCGGCGCTGGCGGGATGCATATTGGGCTTCCCGGTGTTGCGCATGCACGGCGACTACCTGGCCATCGTCACCCTCGGGTTCGGCGAGATCATCCGCTTGGTGCTCAACAACTGGCTGTCCTTCACCGGGGGCCCCAACGGCATGCCGGTGCCGTCGCCGACCTTCCTGGGCCTGGAGTTCGGGCGCAAGGCCAAGGACGGCGGAGTGCCGTTCCATGAGTTCTTCGGCCTGGAATACAACCCCAACCTGAAATTCCTGTTCATCTACATCGTGCTGTTCCTGGTGGTGCTGCTGGTGCTCTACATCAAGCACCGGTTGACCCGCATGCCCGTCGGCCGAGCCTGGGAAGCCTTGCGCGAGGACGAGATCGCCTGCCGTGCCATGGGGCTGAACCATGTACTGGTGAAGCTCTCGGCCTTTACCCTGGGTGCCTCCACCGCGGGCCTGGCCGGGGTGTTCTTCGCCAGCTACCAGGGCTTCGTCAACCCCTCGTCCTTCACCTTCTTCGAGTCGGCGCTGATCCTCGCCATCGTGGTGCTGGGGGGCATGGGCTCCACCGTGGGCGTGGTGATCGCCGCCTTCGTGCTCACCGTGGCGCCTGAACTGCTGCGCAGCTTCTCCGAATACCGGGTGCTGCTGTTCGGCATCCTGATGGTGTTGATGATGATCTGGCGGCCGCGCGGCCTGATCCGCATCAGCCGCACCGGGGTGACCCCGCGCAAAGGCGTTTTGAGCCCAAGGAGCGCGCCATGAGCGAATACATTCTTTCGGTCGAGAACCTGATGATGCACTTCGGCGGCATCAAGGCCCTCAGCGACGTCAGCCTCAAGGTCAAGCGCAACTCGATCTTCGCCCTGATCGGCCCCAACGGCGCCGGCAAGACCACGGTGTTCAACTGCCTCACCGGTTTCTACAAGGCGTCCGGCGGGCGCATCGAACTCAACACCCGGGGCCGGCAGACCAACGTCATCAAGCTGTTGGGCGAGCCGTTCCGGGCCAGCGACTTCGTGTCGCCGAAACACTTCTCCAGCCGCCTGTACTACAAGATGTTCGGCGGCACCCACCTGGTGAACCGGGCCGGCCTGGCGCGGACCTTCCAGAACATCCGCCTGTTCCGGGAAATGTCGGTGGTGGAGAACCTGCTGGTGGCCCAGCACATGTGGGTCAATCGCAACCTGCTGGCGGGGGTGCTCAATACCAGGGGCTATCGCAAGGCGGAAAGCGATGCCCTGGACCAGGCGTTCTACTGGCTGGAAGTGGTGGACCTGGTGGACTGCGCCAACCGCCTGGCCGGCGAGTTGTCCTACGGCCAGCAGCGGCGCCTGGAGATCGCCCGGGCCATGTGCACGCGGCCGCAGGTGATCTGCCTCGACGAACCGGCCGCGGGCCTCAACCCCCAGGAAACCGAGGCGCTGAGCGCGATGATCCGGTTGCTGCGCGACGAACATGACCTGACCGTGGTGTTGATCGAGCACGACATGGGCATGGTGATGAGCATTTCCGACCATATCGTGGTACTGGACCACGGCAACGTGATCGCCGAAGGCGGGCCGGAGGCGATCCGCAACGATCCGAAGGTGATCGCCGCCTACCTGGGTGCCGACGAAGAGGAGCTGGCATGACTCAACCTATCCTCGAACTCAAGGACCTGGACGTGTACTACGGCCCGATCCAGGCCCTGAAGAAGGTCTCGCTGCACATCGACGAAGGAGAGACCGTGAGCCTGATCGGCTCCAACGGTGCCGGCAAGTCGACCCTCTTGATGTCGATCTTCGGCCAGCCCCGGGCCGAGTCCGGGCAGATCCTCTATCGCGGTGTGGACATCACCCGCAAGTCGTCCCACTACATCGCGTCCAACGGCATCGCCCAGTCCCCGGAAGGGCGCCGGGTGTTCCCCGACATGACCGTGGAGGAAAACCTGCTGATGGGCACCATCCCCATCGGCGACCAGTACGCGAGCGAGGACATGCAGCGTATGTTCGAGCTGTTTCCCAGGCTCAAGGAGCGGCGCAACCAGCGGGCCATGACCATGTCCGGCGGTGAGCAGCAGATGCTGGCCATCGCCCGGGCCTTGATGAGCCGGCCCAAGTTGCTGCTGCTGGACGAACCGAGCCTGGGCCTGGCGCCGATCGTGGTGAAGCAGATTTTCGCCACCCTGCGGGAGCTGGCGGCCAGCGGCATGACCATCTTCCTGGTGGAGCAGAACGCCAACCATGCGCTCAAGCTGTCCGACCGCGCCTATGTGATGGTCAACGGCGAGATCCGCCTCAGCGGCAGCGGCAAGGAACTGCTGGTCAACGAGGAGGTGCGCAACGCCTACCTGGGCGGCCACTGACCGGCTGTGGATGAAAAGGCCCCGCCGGTTCGTGCCGGCGGGGCCTTTTTTATCCACACCCGCAGATTCAGGCTCATTGGCGGGCCTGGATTTACGGAGAATGCTGATCTGCGTCCGACAATTGTGGAAAACCTCTTGGGCAAGTTGCCAAAACGCCGCATGAAGATGCCGCAAACGGTTGTTTTTCCACCGTTTTGAGTTGTCCCCGTTTGTTGTGGAGCGGGCTGTGGGTAACGTGGGAGTAGCTGGCTGAAAGCCTTGCAGGACGTGGCTTGCAAGCAATCGTTGGTTTTTTGATCAGCGGTTTTTGGTGGTCTTGAGGACGGCGTTGTCAACCTTTTTATTGTCGCGGCAGGCAGTGGGCGAAGGTCTGTATAAGTCTGTGGATAAGTCTGTGGTTAAACTCTGGAAAGAACTCCCGGGGCGGCGTGGTTACTGGTCTCTGGCCTTCTATTGCTTGACCGTCCGGTCATTTTTTCAGGCTGCGGCGGCACGGACGGTCGGCCCAGGTCAAGGGAAAAACTTTGCCTGTGCCCATGCAGGTCTCGTGGAGCGTGGCCTGGAGTATTTGCCAGTTGCCCCCAAAGTCTGTGGACCGGCCTGTGGATAAGGTGCGCGCACCTGGCTACAGGCCCCGTAGGGCGTGGCCTTGCGCCAGGTGGTCGTTTTTTGTCCAGCCTCCTGGAGATATCCACAGCGATGGCGGGCGCTGTGGCCATGAAGCTTCCTGGGCACCGGGCCGGTTGCCGCCCGAGGCCGGGCCGGGCATGCTGCGAAACGTTTTTTTATTGAAATGGCGGCCCGCCCCCCAGCAAGGAGAACACCATGACTTCCACTCTGTTCATCACCGGCGCGACTTCCGGTTTCGGCGAAGCCTGTGCCCGGCGCTTTGCCGAGGCCGGCTGGTCGCTGGTTCTGACCGGTCGCCGCCAGGAGCGCCTCGATGCCTTGTGCGCGGAGCTCTCCAAGCAGACCGAGGTCCATGGCCTGGTGCTGGACGTGCGGGACCGCAAGGCCATGGAACAGGCCATCGACAACCTGCCGCCGACATTCGCCAAGCTGCGCGGCCTGATCAACAACGCCGGATTGGCCCTGGGCACGGATCCGGCGCCCAAGTGCGACCTGGACGATTGGGACACCATGGTCGACACCAACATCAAGGGGCTGATGTACAGCACCCGCCTGCTGCTGCCACGGCTGATCGCCCATGGCCGTGGTGCCGGGATCGTCAACCTGGGCTCCGTCGCCGGCAACTACCCCTATCCCGGCAGCCATGTGTATGGCGGCACCAAGGCCTTCGTCAAACAGTTCTCCCTGAACCTGCGCTGCGACCTGCAGGGCACCGGGGTACGGGTGACCAACATCGAGCCGGGCCTGTGCGAAAGCGAGTTCTCGCTGGTGCGCTTCGCCGGCGACCAGTCCCGTTATGACGCCACCTACGCCGGTGCCGAGCCGATACAGCCCGAGGACATCGCCGAGACCATCTTCTGGGTCATGAACACCCCGGCCCACGTCAACATCAACAGCCTGGAACTGATGCCGGTGAGCCAGTCCTGGGCCGGTTTCGCCATCGATCGCAACGCCAAGGCCTGACCTGCCAGGGTGCAGCTTCGCAGGCAGTGCGCGGTACTCTTGTAGCCGCTGCTGAGCTGGCGAAGCTGCGCCAAGGCCCGCAGACCTTTCATGACGCTCATGATCATGCCCCAGCGACAGCCGTTATCCACCGCCTCGCAGTGAGGACGGTCGCATGCGGAAATATATAAGCTGATTCGTTTCAGCTGGCCGAAGCCGAAGCACGCTAGAATTCCTCCCCTGAATGTGTACTGCCGCTGTCATTGAGGCGGTGTTTTCCAAGTTCCGTGGGAGGAATCGTGAGTAACCGAGGTGAGCAGGCTCTGCTCAAGCAATCGACCGTACTGATGTTCGCCGTGGCGATCGCCGGTATCGTCACGGGTTTTGTTTCTGGCGCCCAATCCATCCTGTTCGATGGTTTCTTTTCCTTGGTCGCCACCTTCATCAAGGTGCTGATGCTGATCACCGCCAGGCTGATCACCAAGCCGGGTAACCAACGCTTCCAGTTCGGTTTCTGGCACCTGGAGCCCATGGTGCTGTTGATCGAGGGCAGCTTCCTGCTGCTGATCGCCATCTACGCCTTTCTCAACGGCGTGTTCGGCATCATCAACGGCGGTCGTGAGATCGAGCTGGGCCTGGTGATCGTCTATGCCGCCGTGTTCAGCGTGGTGGAGTTCGCCTACTTCTTGTTCGTGCGCCATCGCAACCGCAAGCTCAAGTCATCGCTGATCCAGTTCGACAACATCAGCTGGCTGGTGGACGCCATGCTCTCGGTGGGGCTGCTGGTGAGCTTCGTCAGCGCCTTGTTGCTCAAGCACTACGGCCATGACCGGTGGGCGATGTATGTCGATCCGCTGATCCTGATCGTGCTGGCCCTGAGCATGCTGGCGCCAGCCCTGAAGATCCTGCGCCCGGCCCTGCGCGAGGTGCTGGGTATCGCCCCCGACCAACTGGACGAGACCGTGCGCACGGTGATGGAACAGGCCAAGGCCACCCATGGTTTCGAGGACTATGTCAGCTATGTGCAAAAGCACGGCCGGGCGCGTTTCATCGAGATCCACGTGGTGCTGCCGGCCGACTATCCGCTACAGGATGTCGCGACCCTGGACCGTTTGCGCGAGGACATCTCCAGCCAACTGGGAGGGGCCGATACCGCGCGCTGGCTGACCATCAGCTTCACCGGGGATCGCAAGTGGATCGCCTGACCGGCCTGTGGGCCGGCCAGGCGCTTCAGCCGAAGTAGCCAGCCAGGGCCTGGTAACAGGTGGCCAGGTGATAAGGCGTGGTCGAAGGCATGTCCTGGCGGCTGACCGCACCATTGGCGTCCAGGCATTCGTACCAGCCGCCGGCATGCAGGAAGTTGCCTTGCAGCGCCTGTAGCTGGCGCTCCAGGAAGACCTGGCCATCGGTGCGCAAGGTCAGTGCGCGCAGGTATTCGGCCTGGGCCCAGATACGCTGGGTGGCATCCCTGGGGCTGGCCCGGGGTGGCAGTTCGAGCATCGCGCATACCGCGCCGCTCTGGGGATCGACCCCCTGCCGTTCGCTGAAGGAGAAAGCCCGTTCCAGGCAGGCGTGCAGCGGACCCTGGCGCAGCAGGGGCGAGGAGGCGAGGAGGAAATACCACTCGAACTGGTGCCCTGGCTCGAACCAGTTATCCACGGCCCCCAGGGGTTTCTCCATCATCACGCCCTGCTGTGGCTCGATGAAGTGCTGCTGCATGGCCTGGCACAACTCGAGCAAGGCCGCCTCCACCGAGGCATCGTCACGGGCCGCGAGGGTAGCGAGGAAAGCCTCGGCCAGGTGCATCGAGGGGTTCTGCAACGGACCGCTGCCCAGCAGGGACCAATCCTCGTCCAGGCTGGCTTCGTAGAGTCCCTCGCCCTGGGCGAAACGCTGGGCCACCACTTCCAGGGCGGCATTGAGCGTCGACTCCACCAGCGGTTCGCGGACCTTGGCCCAGTAGTGGGCGCAGGCGAAGACGATGAACGCGTGGGTGTAGAGGTCCTTGCGCCGGTCCAGCGGCGCGCCCTCGGGGTCGATGCTGTAGAACCAGCCGCCGTGCTCGGCATCGTGGAAATGCCGTTGCAGCGAGCGGAACAGCGCGGCGGCGCGCTCCGCGGCGAAGGGCGCGCTGGCCTCGCCGATCAGTTGGGAAAACACGTACAGCTGCCGGGCACAGGCCATGGCCCGGTAGCGCTGCGGCGGCAGGGGCCGGTGCTCGGTGTCCAGCGCCTCGTAGGGCAGCGCCAGTTGCCGGTTCCAGCCCGGCCCTTGCCACAGGGGCACGATCACCTCGTGGAAATGCTGCTGCACGGCCTGGAACACAGCATTGGCGACTGGCGAGGGAGTAGGGCGGGATACATCGAGCATTGGCTGGCGTCTTCTAACGGCAGGTTTGAATGCGCGACATGGTAGCAGAGAAGGCCGTGCCGATTGGCCCTGCGTCGCAGCCACCGTGGCGGCCGCGACCTAAGGGCTTCAACCGGCGAGCAGCCACACGCCGGCGGCGGCAGAGGCCGCGCCGGCCATGCGCACCAGGGGCGCGGCGGTCCGCGGTAGCGCTCGCACCAGGGCATAGCCTGCGGCATGCAGGGCGGCGGTGGCGGCCACGAAGCCTGCGGCATAGGCCCAGGGGCTGGACATGTCCGGCAGCTCCAGGCCATGGGCCACGCCGTGGAACAGGGCGAACAAGGCCGTGGCCGCCATGGCCAGGGCCAGCGGCGGGCGTACTGCCAGCGCGACCGCCAGGCCCAGGGCCAGGACCGAGGCGGCGATGCCGCTTTCCAGGGCCGGCAGTTGCAGGCCGGCGAAACCCAGCAGCCCGCCCAGCAACATGGTGCTGACGAAGGTGCAGGGCAGCGCCCAGCGCGCCACGCCTTGTTGCTGGGCGGCCCACAGGCCTACCGCGACCATCGCCAGCAGATGATCGAGGCCGCCGAGCGGATGGCCGATGCCGGCCATCAGGCCGTTGTCGCCATGGCCGGGGTGGGCCAGGGCCAGGGTGGGAACCAGCAGCAGGGCCAGGGCCCCGAGGATGCGTTGGAAGGTCATGGATCGCTGTCCTTGTCGAGGGTCGAGGTTGGGTTCAGGCTGCGCTCAGCAGGCCCTGGCGTTCGATGAAGGCGATGATCTCCGCCAGGCCCTGGCCGGTCTTCTGGTTGCTGAAGACGAACGGCTTGCCGCCACGCATGCGTTGGGTGTCGCTGTTCATCAGGTCCAGGGAGGCGCCGACCAGCGGCGCCAGGTCGATCTTGTTGATCACCAGCAGGTCGGATTTGCAGATGCCCGGGCCACCCTTGCGTGGCAGCTTGTCGCCGGCCGAGACATCGATGACGTAGAGGGTCAGGTCCGAGAGTTCCGGGCTGAAGGTGGCCGACAGGTTGTCGCCGCCGGACTCCACCAGGATCAGGTCCAGCCCCGGGAAGCGCCGGTTCAGCTGATCCACGGCCTCCAGGTTGATCGAGGCGTCTTCGCGAATGGCGGTATGCGGACAGCCGCCGGTCTCCACGCCGATGATCCGTTCCGGGGCCAAGGCCTGGTTGCGCACCAGGAAATCGGCGTCTTCGCGGGTATAGATATCGTTAGTCACCACCGCCAGGTTGTAGCGCTCGCGCAGGGCCAGGCACAGGGCCAGGGTCAAGGCGGTCTTGCCGGAGCCCACCGGGCCGCCGATACCGACGCGCAAGGGTTGTGTATTCATGTGCTTCTCCAAAATGACGGCCCTCAGGAACGAAACAGGCGGCTGTACTGGCGCTCATGGGCCATGCTCGCCAGGGACAGGCCGAAGGCGGCGCTGCCGTAGTGTTGGGAATCAAGGGTAGTGGCCTGCTGCTGGGCCTGTTGCAGCAGCGGCAGCAGGTCGCTGGTCAGGCGCTGGGCGGCCTGCTGACCCAGGGGCAGGGTCTTCATCAGCACCGCCAGTTGGTTCTCCAGCCAGCTCCAGAGCCAGGCGGCCAGGGCATCGCGCGGGGCGATTTGCCAGGCACGGGCGGCCAGGGCCCAGCCCAGGGCCAGGTGCGGTTCGTCCTGCCGCGCCAGCATTTGCCGGGCGCCGGCGTCCAGTTCCGGCAGGCCTTCGAGCAGCTGCTTGAGGGAGTAGCCCATTTGCCGGCTCTCCAGGTACAGCTCGCGGGTTTCACGGCTGGCCCGATGCTCTTCGCCGAGCTGGTGCAGGCGTTCCCAATCCTGCTCCGCTGCGGCCTGGCAATGGGCCCAAAGCAGCGGGGCCTCGAAGCGCGCCAGGTTGAGCAACAGCTGGTCGCCGATCCAGCGCCGGGCGCTGTCCGGGTCATGCACCCGCTGCTGGTCCACCGCCGTCTCCAGGCCCTGGGAATAGCTGTAGCCACCGATGGGCAGTTGCGGGCTGGCCAGGCGCAACAGGGCCCAGGCCGGGTTCACGGGCGAGCGCCGAACTGGTGCAGGCGTGGCGGGTAGTTGAAGTCCGCATCGCCGTGATGGGAATGATGGTGCCCGCCACCATAGGCGCCATGCTCGGGTTGGAACGGCGCCTCGATGACGCTGGCACTGGCTCCCAGTTGTTCGAGCATGGCCTTGAGTACGTAGTCATCCAGCAGGCGCAGCCAGCCATCCCCCACTTGCAAGGCCACATGGCGGTTGCCCAGGTGATAGGCCGCGCGGGTCAGTTCCAGGGCATTGCCACAAGTGACATGCAGCAGGGTCTCGGCGCGGGCGCGGACCTTGACGATACGCCCGTCCTCGGCGACCAGGCATTCGCCATCGTGTAGCGGTGGCTGGCCACGCTCCAGGAACAGGCCGACGTCCTCGCCCTCGGCACTGAAGCAGCGCAGGCGGCTCTTGCTGCGTGCTTCATAGGTCAGGTGCAGTTCAGCGGACCAGGTGGCCTGGGGGGCGGTTCGGCGATGGATCACCAGCATCGGAAAGCTTCCAGCTATGAACGATGCACAAGCCAGAGCAAGGGCCTTGCCAATCGCTCGAAGGAAAGGAAAACCCCTGGTACTGCGCCTGGAAAAGGGGCAAAACCTTGTTTTATCTTGTTACAAATTGCTGCGCCGAGCTGATTTATAGCACTGGCTTGGTGCGCTGCAAATGTTTTTGCCGCAATTGGGTGCCTGTTTGCCGGGCAGGCGCAAAGGCCTGCTCCAGAGCAGGGCGAGGGAGATCTGGCGCAGTGGTGGGGGAATTACTCGGTACTGCCCAAGCCGTTCCAGTGCTTGAGCCCGATGAAGATGAAGCGCAGTTGCTGGGTCATCTTCGCCTGGGGCGTGAGGTGTTCGGGCAAGGCCTGGATTGGCGGATCGATGATGTCCGGCAGGGTGGCGAATACGCTCTTGACCACCAGGTCGGCCATGACGCTGAGGTCGGCGGCATCGAGATGCTGCAGCTTGGGCATCAGCGCCAGGTCGGCGGCCAGGTCCGAACTGATGTTTTCCCGCAGGCTGGCGATGGCTTGGCGTACCGGCAGCGAGCCACCGTATTGCTCGCGGGCGAGAAACAGGAACTGCACGCGTTTGGCTTCCACCACATCGAGGAAGATGCGCACCGAGGCGTCGATGATGCCGCCCATGACGAATTCGTTATGGCGGACCAGGCGGATGGTTTCGCGAAAGGTCTGGCCCACTTCGCTGACCAGTTCCAGGCCAAGCTGGTCCATGTCGCTGAAGTGCCGGTAGAAACCGGTGGGGACGATGCCAGCGGCCTTGGCCACCTCCCGCAGGCTCAGGCTGCCAAAACCACGACCACCCTCCATCAAGTGCCGGGCGGCATCCATCAGGGCGTTGCGGGTCTGTTGCTTCTGTTCGGCGCGGGGCAGCATCTGGAAGGGAATTCTTCGCTTGGGAGAGCGGGGCACTCTAGCAAATCAACTTTGCCCGAGTCGAACTGGCGTCAGGCCTGGGCAGGCAGGGGGTGGGACGGGTACGCTGAAAAGTCAAAAGCCCGGTCCAGGGACCGGGCTTTTTTCTGGGCCAACATGGCCTCAGCTCGCAGCTTGATGACGTTCGGCCAGGCGATCGGCACCGCCTTCGGCAACGGTCTGGCCTTGTGGGGTACGGCTGTAGCCATCTTCGACCAGGCCTTTTTCTTCCAGGCGATCGCGACCGCCTTCGGCAACGGTCTGGCCTTGTGGGGTACGGTCGTAGCCATCTTCGACCAGGCCTTTCTCTTCCAGGCGATCACGGCCACCTTCGGCAACGGTCTGGCCTTGTGGAGTACGGTCGTAGCCATCTTCGGCAACGCTCTGGCCTTGTGGGGTGCGATCATAGCCATCGGCGGCGACCTTGTTGCGTTCGATCAGGCGATCCGAACCACCTTCGGCCAGCGTCTGGGTGAACGCGCTGCCATGGCTGGCCTGGACCTGTGGAGTGGCCTGTTCGGCGGCGGGCAGGGCGAAGGCGTTGGCGGCCAGGATGGATAAGGTCAGGCTCAAGAGGATGTGGCGTTTCATGATAGGGGGTGCTCCGTGGGGGGGCGAAAAATTGGGTACGGAGCTAATGTTACCGCCACTAAATCGATATAAAAGTTCATAAACACAATGATGATAATCAACAGAATTGATTGTTTGTCGCGAGGCTCTAGTCCGGGCCTCTCAGCTTTCAGGGTCGTGCACCGGGGTGGGTAGTTTCGACTCACTCATGCTCCAGGGAGGAGCGTTGAGCGGTAACACATGGTTGTCCAAGTGGCCAGAAATGACCGGTTTTTCCCCCGGGCCGGCGTCGCCGATCAAACCTGTGGGGACTTTGTCAGTCGTAGTTCCAATGCCGGTGGTTTTGCCCCGGTTCTTCATCGATGCGTCGTGGTTCGGCGCTCAGTTGTCTCAAGGAGCCTCGTGCCATGACGCGCACTCGTAAAATCCTCGCCTGGACCTTCACCGGCCTGGTCCTGTTGCTGGCCCTACTGGTGCTGGTGGTGGTCTTTTTCGACTGGAACCGGATCAAGCCGGCCCTCAATGCCAAGGTGTCCGAGGAACTGCACCGGCCGTTCGCGATCAATGGCGACTTGTCGGTGGCCTGGCGGCGCGAGCCCGACGAGGGTGGCTGGCGGGCCTGGGTGCCTTGGCCCCATGTGGTCGCCGAGGACCTGACCCTGGGCAACCCGGACTGGTCCAAGGCACCGCGGATGGTCGGTCTCAAGCGGGTCGAACTGCGGATCTCGCCCCTGGCGCTGCTGGCGCGGCGGGTGAGCATCCCGCGCATCGACCTCACCGAACCCGAGGCCGACTTGCAGCGGCTGGCCGACGGTCGTGCCAACTGGACTTTCACCTTCGATCCCGCGGACCCCGATGCCCAGCCATCCAGCTGGACGGTGGACATCGGCGCCATCGGCTTCGACAAGGGCCACGTGACCCTGGACGACCAGAGCCTCAAGACTCGCCTGGACCTTCTGGTGGAACTGCTTGGCCAGCCGATTCCGTTCAGTGACATCGTTGGCCAGAGCGAGGCGAAGAAAGTCGTCGAGCAAGGCGCCGAACCCCAGGCCTATGCCTTCGCCCTCAAGGTCAAGGGCCAGTACCACGGGCAGAAGCTCGCCGGCACCGGCAAGATCGGCGGCCTGCTGGCCCTCAAGGACAGCAGCAAGCCGTTCCCGCTCCAGGCCCAGGCGCAGATCGGCGACTCGCGCATCGAGCTGCATGGCAGCCTCACCGATCCGCTGAACTTGGGCGCCCTGGACCTGCGCCTGAAGCTGGCGGGCACCAGCCTGGGCAACCTCTATCCATTGACCGGGGTGACCCTGCCCGATTCGCCGCCGTACTCCACCGATGGCCACCTGAGCGCCAAGCTGCACGACCCGGCCGGCGCAACGTTCAGCTACAAGGATTTCAACGGCAAGATCGGCGACAGCGACATCCATGGCAACCTGACCTACGTCGCCAGCCAACCCCGGCCCAAGCTCAGCGGGGCGCTGGTCTCCAACCTGCTCCTGTTCCGCGACCTGGGGCCGCTGATCGGCGCCGACTCCAATGCCAAGCAGAAGGCCCGGGGCGGCGAGAGCAAGCAACCGGCGGACAAGGTGCTGCCGGTGGAGGAGTTCCGCACCGAGCGCTGGCGCGACATGGATGCCGACGTCGAGTTCACCGGCAAGCGCATCGTCCACAGCGCCGACCTGCCGTTCACCGATCTCTACACCCACCTGGTGCTCAACGACGGCCAGCTCAGCCTGGAACCCCTGCGTTTCGGCGTGGCCGGCGGCAAGCTCGATGCCCTGGTGCGCCTCAATGGCCATGCCACGCCCATGGAGGGCCGGGCCCGTCTGACCGCGCGCAACTTCAAGCTCAAGCAACTGTTCCCCGCCTTCGAGCCCATGAAGACCAGCTTCGGCGAGCTCAACGGCGATGCCGATCTCTCCGGGCGCGGCAACTCGGTGGCGGCCCTGCTGGGCAGCGCCAACGGTGACTTGAAGATGCTGATCAACGATGGCGCCATCAGCCGTGGGCTGATGGAGATCGCCGGGCTCAATGTCGGCAACTATGTGGTGGGCAAGTTGTTCGGCGACAAGGATGTGAAGATCAACTGCGCCGCCGCCGACTTCGGCATCAAAACCGGCCTCGCCACTTCGCGCCTGTTCGTCTTCGATACCGAGAACGCCATCATCTACGTCGATGGCACCGCCAACATGGCCACCGAGCAGCTGGACCTGACCATCACTCCCGAGTCCAAGGGCCTGCGCCTGTTCTCCCTGCGTTCGCCCCTCTACGTGCAGGGCAAGTTCATCCAGCCCAGCGCCGGGGTCAAGGCCGTGCCGCTGGTGCTGCGTGGCGCGGGAATGGTGGCGCTGGGGGTGATCGCCGGTCCGGCGGCCGGGCTCCTGGCGCTGGTGGCGCCGAGCAACGACGAACCCAACCAGTGCGCGCCACTGTTGCAGCAGATGCGTGCGG